>NZ_JAROKN010000091.1:0-7932 GCF_029455255.1 Arthrobacter vasquezii
CATGCGATCGGTGGGGCGGCGCGCGGATCACGGTCTGCGCGTTCGCCGTCATGGCCCTCACGGCGCTGGCCGTGGTGTGGACCCTACCGCTTGGGAACTTCTGGCTCTTCCTCGGCCTCTTCCTGGTGCTCTTCACCGCCGCCGGCGCCGGCAACGGCTCCACCTACCGCATGATCCCGGTAATCTTCGCGCTCCGCGGACGGTCGGACGCGGCCATGAGTACCGGGCGCAAAGCGGCAGCCGCGCTGGGCCTCATCTCCGCGATCGGCGCCTACGGCGGCTTCGTGATTCCGCAGGTCCTGAACGCTTCCAAGGGCGCAACCGGCACGTACGACGCCGCGTTCTACGGTTTCGTCTCCGCGTACTTGTTGATGCTCGCGGTGACGTGGTTCTTCTACCTGCGCCGCAGCACCTCGAGGGTGGGTCACGTCTAGCATGTGCAGTTCGCCAGGCGCCACCGCCACCCATTGCCCCTACTGCGCGCTGCAGTGCGCCATGACGCTGACTGTGTCCGGGCCGGGGGCCGCGTCTAGTTCGGCTTCGGCTTCGGTCGAAGTAAGCGGCCGGGACTTCCCCACCAACCAGAGCGGCCTGTGCCGGAAAGGCTGGAGCTCCGCCGAGCTGCTGAAGCACCCGGACCGCCTCCGCGAACCCCTGCTGAAGAACGACGACGGCGAGCACCACCCCATCTCCTGGGACCGTGCGCTGGGGCTCATCCGTGACCGTGTCCTTGCGACCCGCGCCCGGTACGGCGCCGATGCGGTGGGCGTCTTCGGCGGCGGTGGGCTCACCAACGAGAAGGCCTACCTGCTCGGGAAGTTTGCACGCCTGGCTCTGGGTACCTCGCGGATCGACTACAACGGACGGTTCTGCATGTCCTCGGCGGCTGCGGCCGGCAACCGGGCGTTCGGTCTGGACCGAGGCCTACCGTTCCCGCTGACGGATCTCGGGTCCGCGAGGACCATTTTGATGCTCGGCTCCAACACCGCAGACACGATGCCGCCGTTTGTGCAGCATCTGCAGGCCGCGCGGGATGCAGGCGGGCTGATCGTCGTTGACCCGCGCCGGTCCGCCACCGCCGAGCTCACCTCGGAAGGCCGCGGCCGGCACCTGCAGCCCGCACCGAAAACGGACCTCGCCCTGCTGCTCGGGATCACGCACGTGGTGATCATGGAGGGGCTGATCGATGAGCCGTATGTGCACCGTCGAACCAACGGGTACGACGACGTCGTGCGCAGCGTAGCCCCCTGGTGGCCCGAACGCGTTTCCTCGGTCACGGGCGTCCCGGCCCGGCTCATCCGCGAGACGGCACATCGGCTGGCGGAGCCCGGCGGCACGTACATCCTGACCGGACGCGGAGTCGAGCAGCATGCCAACGGCACCGACACCGCAACGGCCGCGATCAACCTCGCCCTACTGCTCGGCCTGCCGGGAACACCCGGAAACGGGTACGGCACCCTGACCGGGCAGGGCAACGGGCAGGGCGGACGCGAACACGGGCAGAAGGCGGATCAGCTTCCCGGGTACCGGAAGATCACCGACCCGGCAGCCCGGAAACACGTCGCCGGAGTCTGGGGAGTGCCGGAGTCTCTCATTCCGGGACCGGGACTTCCCGCCGTCGAACTCTTGGCGTCTCTTGGCCAGCCGGGCGGGGTGCGCTGCCTGTTTGTGCACGGCGCGAACGTGGCGGTATCGGCTCCGAACGCGTCGAGCGTGCTGATGGGCCTCCGCAGCCTCGACTTCCTGGTGGTGTGCGACTTCTTCCTTTCCGAAACCGCAGCGGAGGCGGACCTGGTGTTGCCGGTGCTGCAGTGGGCGGAGGAGGAAGGCACCATGACCAACCTCGAGGGACGCGTCCTGCGGCGCCGTGCAGCGGTGAGCCCTCCCCCGGGGGCACGCAGTGAGCTGTGGATTATGGCGCGGCTGGCGGAGTTGCTGGAGGCGCCGTCGTCGTTTCCTGATGACCCGGAAACGGTGTTCACCGAGCTGCGGGCCGCGAGCGCCGGGGGCCTCGCGGACTACTCCGGCGTGGACTACGCGATGCTCGATGCGGAACTGCACGATGCTGAACTGCACCGCGGGGAACTGCACGGCAGGGAACTGCACGACGGCGGCGCCGGCGCCTACTGGCCCTACCCGGCCGGTTCCAGCGGAACACCGCGACTCTTCCTCGACAGGTTCGCCCACGCGGACGGGAGGGCCGTGCTGCATCCGGTTGCGCCGTCGTCGTCTGCTCCTTTTGCCTCTGCTCCAGATGGCGTGCTCACGCTGATGACAGGGCGGTTGCTGGAGCATTATCAGTCCGGCGCGCAGACCCGGCGGGTGAGCGACCTCCACTCCACAAGCAGCGAGCAGGCGCTGCAGATCCACCCGGTAACGGCTGCGGGCCTCGGCATCCTGGACGGTGCGGAGGTTGAGGTCAGCAATGAGCGGGGAATCGTGCGTGCTGTCGCCCGGCTTTCCCCTGCCGTGCGGCCCGACTCCGTCTTCCTCTCCTTCCATTTCCCTGGGACGGGCAACGCGAATGTGCTGACGTCGTCGGAGACTGATCCGGTGTCCGGGATGCCCGAATTCAAGACCACGCAGGTATTGGTGCGGGTGCACCGGCCTGCGCAGAGTGAGGTGGTGGGGGTATGAGTTCCTCCGAGCGCGTTGTGGTGGTGGGATTCGGGCCCGTGGCGGCGCGTTTCATCGACGTCCTGGAGCCTTCCGTGGTTTCGGAAGCCGTGCAGTTGACCGTGATCGGATCCGAGGGTGACGCCGCGTATAACCGTGTGCTGGTCGCTGACGTCGGAGTGGGGCGGACTTCCCCTTCGGCGATCGGGCTGAGTGATGCTGACCGTCTCGCCTCGCTGGGGGCGGAGGTGCTGCTCGGAACCGGCGTACGGCGGATCGACCGGGCGCGGCGTCAGGTTCTGCTCGATGACGGCACCGTCCGTCCCTATGACCGCCTGGTCCTCGCAACCGGAGCACGCCCGGTCATTCCGTACCTGGCCGGCTTGAATCCGGATCCCCTGCACCCTGCGTTGCCTGACGGCGTCACGGCACTGCGGGACCTGGCTGACGCGCGTGTGCTCCGCGCCGTCATCGAGCGCCGGGGTGATGTGGCAATTCTGGGTGGCGGAATCCTCGGACTTGAGGCGGCGCTCGCCGCAGCTGAGGAGGGCGTGCGGGTGACCGTGGTGCACCACGGCGACTATCCGCTGGCGCGGAACATTGACGACGGCGGCGGGCTGGTTCTGGCGTCCGCGCTCCGTTCGCAGGGCGTGCGGCTGGTGTCCGGGGCGAAGGCCGTGGGTCTTGAGCAGTCGGGCGGTGGTGCCTTCACTGGCCTGCGGCTCGATGATGGCAGGTTGGTGTCCGGCGACCTGCTGGTGCTGTCCTGCGGAGTGCGGCCCCGGGTTGAGTTGGCCGAGGGCGCGGGGCTTCCGGTCTCGTCGGGCATCCTCGTGGACCACTCGCTGCGGGCGCATCATGACGAGCACGTTTATGCCATCGGAGATTGTGCCGAGGTCCGCTGTGCTTCTCCTTCCTGCGGGAACTGCTCGGGTAACACTGCGCCGTCCGGGCTGATTGGTCCGGGGTGGAAGCAGGCCGAGTGGTTGGCGGAGTCGTTCGCTGCGGATCTGGCTGGCAACGGGCACCTCGCGGCTGGCGGCAGGCTGCGCGCGGCTGGCGCTTCTTCAGGCTCCCGCCGCTATGTGGAGGCGGCTCTCCCACCGGTTTTGATGTTGAAGGCTCGTGGCCTGGATGCCGTGGTGGCGGGTGACGTTTCTGCCAACCCGTGGGCCGCGCGCGAGGACGGCACCGCCGTCGCGCTCTGGGCCGATCCGCAGCAGGGCAGTTACGCAAAAATGGTCACGCGAAACGGAGTGCTGCAGGGTCTGGTGTGTGTCGGAATGCCGCGTGCGGGGGCGGAGCTGGTGCTGCTGTTCGAGAGCGGTGCGGTGTTGCCGTCGGACCGGTCGAGCCTGCTGCGGCTGGATGGAGCGGAAGCGTCATCGTCGGCGTCGGCTTCGGTGACGGATCCCGCGTCCGTTGTCTGCCGGTGCGCGGGGGTGAGCCGGGGCAGCATCGAGCAGGCCGCCGTCGTCGGCTGTTCGAGTGTGGCGGAGGTGTCGGCGTCAACGCGGGCGGGCACGGGCTGCGGCGGCTGTCACGCGGACATCCGCACGATCATCGAGCAGCACTTCCAACAGCCCGCGTCCGTCTGACGCCCTGGCCCGGCCCACTTTCCCCGGGTACAAAGCCTCAAACCGGGTGTCCCGCCCTGACACGCCGCCAAAACAACGACGACGACGCCGGGACCTGGGGAATCCGGCCCGCCTTTCACCGGATTACCCGGCCGGAAAGCACAGCGCGTACCTGCTCGAGAACGGCTTCCTGGTTGAACATGATGTCCTCGTAGCTGTAGCGCAGTACGAGGTAGCCGCCGGCGATCGTAGTGTTGTTGCGATGCAGGTCGCGGCGCAGCGCCCTGCGGTCGGAATGGTAGGCAGCGCCGTCGACTTCCACCACCAGAAAACCCTCGAGCAGGAAGTCAACGCGGCCGACTCCGTTGATGGGCACCTGGGTTTCGACATGGAATCCGGCGTTGCGAAACAGGATTCTGGCAACGACCTCAAGCGCCGAGTCGGCGCAGCCTGTCACCAGCTCGAGTGCGGAACGAGCCTTTCCATTTCGGTCTCCCTGAAGTCGTTCAAGCAGGAAGGGCTTCACGGTGTCGCTCCGCCTGAGGGAAGACTCCACCATGACAGCAGCTTCCACCGGTGGAAGGCAATGCAGAGCATGAATCAGTACGTCGACCACTCCGACGAGCGGCAGGTACTCATGCGGGGGAACGGAGCGCTCACGATGGTTTGCGAAACCCCGTCCATGGCCATGCAGACAACTAAGGTGGAGGCGACTATGCGGGTTCAGTAGCCAGAGACCGTAGTGCCGCGAGGCCGATACGCAGGTCAGCAGCCCGTTGTTGATGAGCGCGGCCTTGAAATCGTCAGAGGCTCCGGGCAAAGCCAAGACCCCCTTCCGCAGCCGCATCATCTCACCGCGCGCCACGGCGTTTGCGATCTGCCGCTTACTCAACCCGCGGTCCCGAAGTGTCTGGGTTCGCGCTACCGACCCGACGCTCCGCAACACCTCAACTGCATCCACGATCCCATGGTCACCTGCGCCCTCGTCAGCGTGCGGAGGAACAACGACGATGTGAACAAAATGCCCGCATATCGCGGCTTGTGCAGGGACGGTCGACTCCCCGCAGGCGGGCCGGATCCCCCACCTACTGAGCCTTAACCCGCGTGTCGCACGACGACACGCCGCCAAAACAACGACGACGACGGGAGAACTTGGGGGATCCGGCCCGCGGGCGCGAATCAGACGGATCAGTGGACGTGCAGGCGGCGCGCGGCCTCCGAGATGGACCCGGTCAGCGACGGGTACACGGTGAACGTGTTGGCCACATCATCCACGTGCAGCTTCTTGGTGACGGCGAGCGCCAGCGGGAAGATCAACTCGGACGCACGCGGAGCAACCACAACGCCGCCGATCACCGTCCCCGAACCCTTCCGCGCAATGATCTTCACAAACCCGTCCTTGACGTTCAGCATCTTGGCGCGGGCGTTGGTGCTGAGTGAGAGCTTGAAGATGTCGCCCTGGTACTGGCCGGACTCGACGTCGGCTTCCGAAACACCCACGGAGGCGATTTCCGGCGCCGTGAAGATGTTGGAGGCGACGGTCTTGAGCTTGAGCGGCGACACCGCATCCCCCATCAGGTGCGCCATGGCGATCCGCCCCTGCATCGCCGCCACGGAGGCAAGCGCCAGCACGCCGGTGCAGTCACCCGATGCGTACACATTCGGCGCGGTGGTACGCGAGACGCCGTCCACCTTGATGTGCCCCGACTCGGTCAGGGCAACGCCCGCTTCCTCGAGCCCGATCCCTGCGGTATTGGGAATGGCACCGACGGCAACGAGGCAGTGGCTGCCGTCAACCGTTCGTCCGTCGGACAACGTGACCCGGACGCCGTCCCCTACCCGCTCCACGCCCTCGGCGCGGGACTTCGACAGCACGGTCATCCCGCTGGACCGGAAGACGCCCTCCAGCACCTCGGCGGCGTCGGCGTCCTCACCCGGAAGCACGCGGTCGCGGCTGGAAATCAGCGTCACTTCAGCGCCGAGCCCGTGATAGGCGGAAGCGAACTCCGCGCCGGTCACGCCTGAGCCGATCACGATCAGGTGTTCCGGGACCTCGGTGAGGTTATAGACCTGCTTCCAGTTGAAGATCCGCTCACCATCGGGAACAGCGGTGGGAAGCTCGCGCGGATGGGCGCCGAGGGCCAGGAGGATCGCGTCGGCCTCCACAATGCTGGTGCCGGCGTCCGTTTCAACTTCGAGCCGGTGGTTGTCCAGCAGCTTCCCGGTGCCGATGATGATGGTGACGCCGGCCCGCTCCAGCGCCGCCGAAATGTCCTTGGACTGGTCCACGGCCAGGTCAAGCAGCCGCTGGTTCACCTGGGTGAAGTCGGCGTACGCCGAGGAGGCATCAGCGAATTTCACGCCAAGGCTGTGGGCATTCGCCACGCGCGCCATGGTGTCCGCCGTGGCAATGAGTGTCTTGGAAGGAACGACGTCGGTGAGCACCGCTGAGCCGCCAAGCCCGTTCTGCTCAACGATGGTGACCTTCGCACCCAGCGAGGCAGCGACCATGGCCGCCTCATAGCCGCCCGGACCACCCCCGAGGATTGCGATACGGAGGGCGCTGAAATCCAGTTGACTCGTCACACCTGCCATTCTGTCCTATCAAGGACCAGCCCTCAAACAGCCCGACGGCGCCACGCACCCGCCCGAATCACCGCGCCGAAGCCCCGGACGGGTGGAACAACACGCGCTCGACCGGTAGGTTGGACCGGTGATTGACCAATCCTCGACGGACCCGTTTGCCCTTGCCCGCGATGCCGCGGACTACATTGCCCGCCAGACGTCGGTAGCGTCCCATGACATTGCCCTGGTGCTGGGCTCGGGCTGGGGTGAGGCCGCCGAGCTGATCGGCGAAACCACGCACACCCTGCAGGCGACGGACATTCCCGGCTTCGCCGCCCCCGCGGTCGAAGGCCACGTCGGCACCGTCCGCTCCATCCTCACGCCGGCCGGCAAGCGCGCGCTCGTACTCGGCGCCCGTACCCACTACTACGAGGGCCGCGGTGTCCGCGCAGTGGTCCACGGTGTCCGCACCGCCGCCGCCGCAGGCGCCAATACCGTCGTCCTCACCAACGGCTGCGGCGGCCTGCAGGAACAGTGGACCCCCGGCACACCGGTGCTCATCAGGGACCACCTCAACCTCACGGCCGCCTCCCCGCTCGAGGGCGCCACGTTCGTGGACCTCACCGACCTCTACTCCCCACGCCTGCGCAACCTGGCCCGGGAAGTTGACCCCACCCTGGACGAGGGCGTCTACGCACAGTTCACCGGCCCGCACTACGAGACCCCCGCCGAGGTCCAGTACGCCAAGCGGATCGGCGCGGACCTCGTCGGCATGTCCACGGCACTCGAGGCAATCGCCGCCCGCCACGCAGGCATGGAGGTCTTCGGCATGTCCCTGGTCACCAACCTGGCCGCCGGCATCAGCCCCATCCCGCTCAGCCACGCCGAGGTTCTCGAAGCCGGGCAGGCAGCAGGCCCGCGCATCTCCCGGCTTCTCGCCGACATCATCGGCAGGCTCTAGACATGCAGCCATCCTCCACCGACCTCTTCACCGTTGCCCGCGAATGGGCCGCCCAGGACCCGGATCCCGAGACCCGTTCCGAGCTGGAAGACCTCCTCGCCCGAGCCCGGAACGACGACGACGCCGGCCAGGCCGCTGCCCTGCAGCAGCTTGAGGACGCCTTTAGCGGACCGCTGCTCTTCGGCACGGCCGGCCTGCGTGCCGCGCTGGGCC
>NZ_JAROKN010000092.1:0-7753 GCF_029455255.1 Arthrobacter vasquezii
CGTTCCGTCCGCTCACCCCTGTGGTCTTCATCAATGTCACCGAGGGTTTTGATTCCTGCGTTGACCTGCACCGGCGGCTACAGGCCGGGCCCCTCGCCCAGCACCAGTTCCCGGCAACGGTCCATGCGGGTGAGGCTGCCGGCGTCGAGAGCATTGTCGACGCCCTCGTCAGCGGACGCGCGCAGCGGCTGGGCCATGGCGTGCGCATCGCTGAGGACATTACGGTGGAATTCGATGACGACGGCGGTTCGGACGCCCCGGTCGGCATGGCCAGCCTGGGCCAGGTGGCCGCGTGGGTCCGCGACCGCGGGATTCCCCTCGAGGTCTGCCCGTCGTCGAACCTGCAGACCGGAGCGATCGAGGCCTTCGGCAAGGACATCACGAGCCATCCGATCGACCTCCTGTACCAGCTCGGTTTCAACGTCACCGTCAACACGGACAACCGCCTGATGAGCGGTGTCACGCTCACCGAGGAGTTCGAGCTCCTCGTTGAAACCTTCGACTATGACCTCGATGACCTGCTTGAGTTGACCCTCAACGCCGTGGAAGCCGCGTTCATCCCCCTCGACAGCCGCACCGCTCTCGCGGAGCTCATCGCGCAGGGGTATGACGGCGCCAACGGCGCATGACCCAAAGCGCCCAGCGGGCGGGAGCGGCCCTCGAGCGGTTGGTCGACGTCATCGGGCAGCTCCGGGAGCGCTGCCCCTGGATGGGTACGCTGACCCACGAATCGCTCGCCGAGTACCTGCTTGAGGAGTGCTACGAGCTTTTGGAGGTGCTTGAGGGGCCGGCCAGCGTTGCTGAACTGCGCTCCGAACTCGGGGACGTCCTCCTGCAGGTGGTGCTTCACGCACGCCTGCAGGAGGAAAGCGGATCGTTCGCCCTGGCGGAGGTCATCGACGGACTCACAGCAAAGATGATTCGGCGGAACGCGCACGTTTTCACTCCCGACGGCGGTCTCCGGGACGTACCGGCCTCCTCGATTGCGGAGATCGAAGCGTCGTGGCACAGCATCAAGGCGCAGGAACAGCCCGACTCCACGCCGTTTGCGAGCATCCCGGCGGGGCTTCCGGCGCTCGCAGCGGCGGCGAAGACGCTGAAGCGCGCACGCCGCAACGGAACCTCCGGGCGAGAGGAAGGCGGCGTCGTCGAGCCGTCGGTTGAAGCGGACCCGGCGTCGGAGGACGAGGTCGGCCGGGTGCTGCTCGCCGTCGTCGGGCGTGCAGTTGACGCGGGGCTGGATCCGGAGCGGGCGCTGCGCGTTGCTGTGCGCAGGTACCAGGATGAACATCTCGCGCGGTCTGGCTCGGCCGTGCCCGTCGTCCCCAAGTGAAAAGAGCCCGTCACGGTCGGCCATCGACGGCCGCTTTCAATTAGGCTGAGTACGAATCCCCGCGCAGACGCATCAGCTTTTTAGAGCTGAGCACGTTGCGCTGTCCGTCCGAAGAAACTCCACAGACACGAACAGGAGCATTTCCATGGCAATCATTGACGCCATCCACGCACGTGAAATCCTCGACTCCCGCGGCAACCCCACGGTTGAGGTCGAGGTACTGCTCGACGACGACACCTTCGGCCGCGCGGCTGTTCCCTCCGGTGCCTCCACGGGCGCCTTCGAGGCAAACGAGCGCCGCGACGGCGACAAGGACCGCTACCTCGGCAAGGGCGTACTCCAGGCAGTGGAAGCCGTCATCGAGCAGATCCAGCCGGCACTGCTCGGCTTCGATGCAGGAGACCAGCGCGCCATCGACCAGGCCATGATTGACCTGGACGGCACCGAGAACAAGTCGAACCTGGGCGCCAACGCCATGCTCGGCGTCTCCCTCGCGATTGCCCGCGCAGCCGCTGAATCCTCCGCACTGCCCCTGTACCGCTACCTGGGCGGTCCCAACGCGCACGTGCTGCCCGTTCCCCTGATGAACATCCTCAACGGTGGATCGCATGCCGATTCCGACGTCGACATCCAGGAGTTCATGATCGTTCCCCTGGGAGCCGAGTCCTACTCCGAGGGGCTCCGCTGGGGCGTCGAGGTCTACCACGAGCTCAAGAAGGTCCTGAACGAGAAGGGCCTGGCAACCGGCCTAGGCGACGAGGGCGGCTTCGCTCCTAACCTTCCCTCCAACCGCGATGCCCTCGACCTCATCACCACCGCGGTCGAGCGCGCCGGCTACACCCCGGGCACGGACATCGCGTTCGCGCTGGACGTTGCCGCATCCGAGTTCTTCAAGGACGGCAGCTACACCTTCGAGGGCAAGACGCTCGATTCCGCGGCGATGCGCGCCTACTACGAGGAGCTGGTACGCGACTATCCGCTGGTCTCGATCGAGGATCCGCTGGACGAGGAAGACTGGGACGGCTGGAAGGCACTCACCGAGTCCATCGGTGACAAGGTCCAGCTCGTCGGCGACGATCTCTTCGTGACCAACCCGGTCCGGCTAGAGCGCGGCATCAAGGCTGACACAGCCAACTCGCTGCTCGTAAAGGTGAACCAGATCGGCACGCTCACCGAAACACTGGACGCCATTTCCCTGGCCCAGCGTTCCGGGTACACCACGATCACCTCCCACCGCTCGGGTGAGACCGAAGACACCACCATCGCTGACATCTGCGTGGCAACCAACGCCGGGCAGATCAAGACGGGCGCACCGGCCCGTTCGGAGCGCGTAGCCAAGTACAACCAGCTGCTGCGTATCGAGGAAGAACTGGACGACGCCGCGCGCTACGCGGGACGTTCGGCCTTCCCGCGTTTCACTGCCTGATTGGTCCATCATGGGGCGTTACCCTCGTTAAGCAGGTAACCGTCTTTGTCGGGGCATTTCCCCTGACCTGACGGCAGAACACAGCGTGAGCGAGGAGTCCGATGTCCACCCGACGCCCCAGCGTTCCGCGTACAACGCGAGCGCGCACTGACGGGCAGAGGCAGCAGACGCCGCAATTGAAGCGCCCTGGCAACCAGGGCGCTTCAGTGCGTTCAACGCCGTCGGGTGCGGGCCGCAAGACGGAGACGCCGCCGGCACCGCAGAGGGCAGCGCGTACTCCGGCATCGCCGGAACCGCGCAAAAAATCCTCTCCGTCCGAAGCCAGGGCCGCGGAACGCTCGCAGCTGGCTGGGGCCATCCGGACCGCGAGCGCACCTTTCCGCAAGCCCTCGGATCGCGTGATTGTGCCCGCGGAGGACGCGGAACCGATCCCCGCCAAAGCCTTCTCCGGGCGTCTGCTGGCGCTCGCCGTCGTGCTGGTGACCATCATCGTGCTGCTGGCGCCCTCGGTGCGCACCTACCTGCAGCAGCAGTCGGAAACCGAAGCCCTGCAGGATCGCATCGCGGCGCTGCAGCAGGAGCAGGGCGTCCTCGAAACGCAGATCGCCCGGTGGGAGGATCCCGCGTACATCAAGCAGCAGGCCCGCGACCGCCTCTTCCTGGTGATGCCCGGAGAAACCCGCTACCTGGTCAAGGGCGGAACAGGCGTGGAGACGTCGGCGGAACAGCAGTCCGCCGCGGCGCCGGAGGATCTGCCGTGGGCGGATGCCCTCTGGGAATCTGTGGAGCGGGCTGCCACCGACTAACCTTGGTATGCGGAAGTTTTTGTCGCCTATCTGTTGTCAAAGGCACTCCGAAACCGCAACCAGGCGACAAAAACGCCGGAGGTAGACAAGGTTCAGGAAGGACAGCAGTGACGGAATCGAATCCGCTTGCCCCCACACCGGCTGATCTCGAGACCCTCAGCCGGCAGTTGGGCCGCCCGGTGCGGGACGTCGTCGAGATCGGTGCCCGGTGCGTCTGCGGCAATCCGCTGGTGGCGACCACCGCCCCGCGACTCAGTAACGGCATCCCCTTCCCCACGACCTACTACCTCACGCATCCGGTCATCACCGCGGCGGTGTCCCGCCTGGAAGCCGGCGGGACCATGACCGAAATGACGGAGCGGCTCGAACAGGACCCCGCTCTCGCGGCCCGCTACCGGCAGGCCCACGAGGCGTACCTCCGCACGCGGTCCGAGATCGGGGAGCGCACCGGCATCGGTCCTGTGCCGGAGATCAACGGCGTGTCCGCCGGCGGCATGCCCTCACGCGTCAAGTGCCTTCATGTGTTGGTCGGTCATTCCCTTGCGGCCGGTCCGGGCGTGAATCCGTTGGGAGATGAGGCGCTGGCTGCCATCGCGGAATGGTGGACTGCGGATCAGTGCCGCTGCGTGGGCGCGTGGGACACCAGCGGACACGCGCCGAACCGCGATCTCAGCCGGCATGTGAAGACCCAGGGCCTCAGCCCTGCAGAGCTGGATGCCAAACGTGCCGAACGTCGAACGAGTGAAGGGAAGGGCTGACATGCGTACTGCAGCCATTGATTGCGGAACCAACTCGATTCGCCTGCTGATCGCGGATGTCGACGGCGGTACCGGGCTGACGGACGTCGTCCGCCTGATGCGGGTGGTGCGCCTCGGCGAGGGAGTTGACGCCACCGGCATGCTTTCCGAAGCAGCGCTGGAGCGGACGTTCGAGGCCGTGGATGAGTACGCTGCACTGATCAAGCAGCACGACGCCGGGAGCGTCCGGTTCGTGGCGACGTCGGCTACCCGTGATGCGGGCAACCGCGACGTCTTCGTCTCCGGCGTACGGGACCGGCTCGGCATCGAACCGGAGGTCGTCAGCGGCGGCGAGGAAGCGGAGCTGTCGTTCTCCGGGGCCGCGAGCGTGCTGGCAGGGGAGAACGACGCCCCTGTCCTCGTGGTCGATCTCGGCGGCGGAAGTACAGAGTTCGTCGTCGGCACCGGAAACCAGGTTCTTGCGGCGCGCAGCACGGATATGGGCTGCGTCCGTTTCACTGAGCGGTTCCTGCGCTCGGACCCGCCGACGGAGCGGGAGATCGCCGCTGCTGAGGAAGAGATCGGCAGGATGATCGATGAGGCGAACTCCGACGTCAACCTTGCCTCCGTTCACGGCGTCATCGGCGTTGCAGGGAGCATCACCACCGTGACAGCGCACGCGTTAAAACTTCCGGAGTACCAGTCGGAGCGGATCCATGGCACGTCCCTGACGGTTGACGAGATCGATACCGCCACCACCTCGCTGCTCCACCTGTCGCGTTCCGAACGCGCGGCCCTGCCTTACATGCACCCCGGCCGCGTGGACGTGATCGGAGCCGGCGCCCTGATCTGGCGGACAATCGTCCGGCGGGTTGCCGACGCCACGGAAGGCCGCGTGCAGAGCGCAGTGGCGAGTGAGCATGACATTCTGGACGGAATCGCCCTCAGCGCCGTCTCCCGAAGGGAACATGGATGACAGTGCGTCCCGTGCCGTCCGGCGCCCTTATTCCCCGGTCGATTGCCGCCGTCGTGCTTGCAGTGGGTCTTGCCGCCGGCGTCATCATCCCGGTGGGAGGCGCTGCGGCCCACGGCGGGGAGATCCGCGAGCGTGAATACTGGCTGGAAGATTACGGAATCACCGAGGCGTGGGAGGACACCAAGGGTGCCGGAGTGACGGTCGCGGTGATAGACAGCGGGGTGGATGGAAGCCACCCGGACCTGGAAGGCGTTGTCACCGGCGGAACCGATGTTTCCGGAGCAGGAGCGCCCAACGGGCAGCGCGGTATCGGCGAGGTGCCTGAGCACGGCACACTGGTGGCCAGTTTGATTGCCGGGCGTGGGCACGAGCCCGAAGAGCCTCAACCAAGCCCGTCTGCCACACCGTCCGGCACTGCATCGCCGTCGGCTAAGCCTTCGGGCTCCGCACCGCCGTCGTCTGCTGAAGCTGAGGCATCTGCTGAGGCGTCTGCCAAGGCCGGGGAATCTGCAGTCAAGGCTGCCGGGCGGGGGCCGGACGGCGTCGTCGGGGTTGCACCGGAGTCAGAGCTGCTTGCCGTCTCGCTCTGGATCGGCGGCGAGTCCACGGGCGCCAATCCCGCGGGGGTCAGCATTGACGAACAGATCCCGAACGCTGTGCGGTGGGCGGTGGACAACGGGGCGTCCGTGATCAACATGTCGCTTGGCAGCACGTCTCCCACCTGGCCGGAGAGCTGGGACGAGGCATTCCTCTATGCCGAACAGAACGACGTCGTCATTGTCGCCGCCGCAGGCAACCGCGCCGGCGGGTCCGTGCAGGTAGGTGCGCCGGCCACCATGCCCGGTGTTCTCGCTGTGGGCGGGCTGGATGCGGAGGGTGCGGCGAGTCGGGAGTCATCATCCGAGGGCATCAGCATCGGCATTGCGGCGCCGGCCGAGAACCTCGTCGGGGCGCTGCCGGGTGGGCTGTACGCAAGCAAGTGGTCCGGAACCTCCGGTGCTGCGCCGCTGGTCTCCGGCGTCGCGGCACTGATCCGTGCCAAGTACCCGGACCTGACAGCTCCGCAGGTCATCAACCGGATCATCATGACCGCACGCGATGCCGGCATACCCGGCAAGGACACCATCTACGGTCACGGGATTCTCGACGCCGCCGCGGCCGTGAATGCCGACCTCACAGTTCCTGAAGAACTGTTGCTGGGTGCGGGCGGTGTGGTGAGCATGGCGCAGTACATCGAGACGTACCGGCGCGGCGAGGTGCCGCCGCCTCCTCCGCCGGAACCGGCACCGGCCGAAGAGCCGCTGCCCGACATCCCTGAACCGACCGTGCCGGCTGCCGCTGAGCGTGCGTCAGCTGCCACATCGCTGCCCGTTTTCATCGTGTTCGGATTCGGCGGGCTGATCCTCTGTATCCTGCTCGGCGGAACGTATCAGGTCATCCGGGTGTACCGGCAGGGTGGCGCGGAAACGGACGGCGACAACAGTTAGTGAAGATTTTCACAAAGTCCGGTACGCTGGTTTCATGGCTCAAACCTCCAACTTTTCTGATCGTCCCCGGATCCTTGTTGTCGGCGGCGGCTACGTCGGTCTGTACGTAGCCCACAAGCTGCAGAAGAAGGTGAAGGATCACGGTGGCATTGTCACGCTCGTTGATCCTTTGCCCTACATGACCTACCAGCCGTTCCTCCCCGAGGTGGCCGGTGGCAACATTGAGGCGCGTCACGCCGTCGTCTCCCACCGCATGCACCTGACTGACACCGAGCTCATCTCGGGCAAGGTCACGGGCGTCAACCACTCCTCGCGCACGGCAACCGTTGAACCCGCGGACGGCAGTGAGCCTTTTGAGCTGAACTACCGTGACATCGTCATCGCGGCCGGCGCCATCACCCGCACGTTCCCGATCGAGGGCCTGGCGGAGGAGGGGATCGGCCTCAAGACCATCGAGGAGGCCGTCGCCCTGCGCAACCAGCTCCTCGAGCGCATCGAGACCGGATCCCTGATGGAGCCGGGTGCGGAGCGTGACCGCGCGCTGACTTTCGTCGTCGTCGGCGGTGGGTTCGCCGGCATCGAGGCGCTTGCAGAGATGGAAGACCTCGCGCGCGCTGCCGTCAAGAAGAACAAGCGCCTTCAGCGTTCTGACATCCGCTTTGTGCTGGTGGAGGCCATGGGCCGCATCATGCCCGAGGTCACGGAAGAGCAGGCCAAATGGGTTGTGCAGCACCTGCAGGCCCGCGGCGTGCAGGTCAAGCTGAACACCTCGCTGGCCAGCGCCAAGGACGGCAAGCTGAAGCTCATCAATATGCCGGACAAATCCCCGGCGGATGAATTCGAGACAGACACCCTCGTATGGACTGCCGGCGTGCAGGCCAACCCCGTGGTCCGCAACACCGATTTCCCGATTGACGAGCGCGGCCGCGTCCGCGCCAGCGCTGAACTGCGCATCACCGGCGACGACGGCCCGCTGGACGGCGCCTGG
>NZ_JAROKN010000093.1:0-7041 GCF_029455255.1 Arthrobacter vasquezii
CCAGGCGGATTGACGAGTTTCGCGGCATCAGGCACCGAGCCGGCCTGGACAGGCCCGGGCAGCGATGAGGCCCGCTGGGACGCGTTGTTCGACGCCGGCCAAGCTGATGCGTCCGCCGCCGCCGTGAAGGCCGACGAGGTTACAACCGCCGCCGGGGACCCGCAACCAACCGACCCCACCGGAACCGGAACCGGAGCTGGAACCGAGACTGAAGTCGCCGCTGAACCCGGAACTGAAGAACCGGAAGCAACCAGCGCATCCTCAGATTCGGCCGCTCCCGAAGCGCCGTGGGCCCAACCATTCGCGAGCGGGCAACCGCAGGCTCCCGGGAGCCCTGTTCCGCCTGTGGGCGGGCCCTATGGCCTTCCACCGACGGGAGGGGATGACCCTGCCCCTACGCGCATCCGAGCCCGTTCCGCCGGCCGCTCTTCCCGCGGCGGAAGCCGGAAAAAGCTGATCATTCTGGGTGTTGCAGGACTGGTGGTGCTCGCCCTGTTGATCTTCGCGATCGCGAGCATCGTCAATGCGCTGGGTGCGGACACTTCCGATGCCGCGTCCTCTGCCAGCACCACTCCGGGTGCGGACGGCATCATCGCGGAAGGCATCTCGCCCCTCGAACTCGTCGCCGGAGACTGTATCCACGGCTTCGATTCCACTGACCTCAGCGCTGACGTCACCACCGTTACGTGCACCACGCCGCACAATGCCCAGCTATTGGCCACCACCTCCTTCCCCGAGGACTCGGAGTTCCCCGGGGAAGCTGCACTGAATGCCAGCGGAGACGATCTGTGCAACTCGGTGGCGATTGATGAGAACGCGGCCGCAGAGTACGCGGGCCTCACACTGACCCAGGTCACCCCGACGTCGGGTACCTGGGCGGACGGCGACCGGCGCATCGACTGCTTCGTAGTCTCCGATGAAGGCAACGTCATCACAGACACCCTGCTGGCCGGGTGACCGAAAGAAGTGCCTGGATCCCCGTACCGACGCCGCCGGCACGGGGATCTGCCACTTTTAGGCCGTAACGCTGCCGACGCTCAGCCCTGCTGCCCCGTCCGCTGCACGGTCAACCCGGACCTTGTCGCCGTCGCTGATTTCTCCTGACAACAATCCGCGCGCGAGGCGGTCGCCGATCTCACGCTGCACCAGGCGGCGAAGCGGCCGGGCACCGTACGCGGGGTCAAACCCGGTGAGTGCCAGCCATTCCCGCGCGGCGTCGGTGACATCGAGTGTGAGCCGGCGGTCCTGAAGCCGGGCCGCGAGCGCAGCCACCTGCAGATCCACAATCTGCGAGAGCTCCTCAATGCTGAGCGCGTCGAACATGATGATGTCATCGAGCCGGTTGAGGAACTCCGGCTTGAAGCTTGAGTTAACCACCGACATGACCGCATCCCGGCGCGCGGCCTCATCCACGGTGGGGTCCACCAGGAACTGGGAACCCAGGTTGGATGTCATCACCAGGATCACGTTGCGGAAGTCCACCGTGCGGCCCTGACCATCGGTGAGCCGGCCGTCGTCGAGCACTTGAAGGAGGATGTCAAACGCTTCGGGATGAGCTTTTTCCACCTCGTCGAGCAGCACCACGCTGTAGGGCCTGCGCCGGACCGCTTCGGTGAGCTGCCCGCCCTCCTCATACCCCACGTACCCGGGAGGCGCGCCGACCAGCCGCGCAACCGCATGCTTCTCCGAGTACTCGGACATGTCGATGCGGATCATTGCACGCTCATCGTCGAACAGGAAGTCCGCGAGGGCCTTGGCGAGTTCAGTTTTACCTACACCGGTAGGCCCGAGGAAGAGGAAAGATCCGGTGGGCCGGTCCGGGTCCGAGATCCCGGCACGGGCGCGACGCACTGCATCGGAAACCGACGCAACGGCCTTCTTCTGGCCGATCAGGCGCTCACCAAGGTTCTCCTCCATGTGGAGCAGCTTGTGGCTTTCACCCTGCAGCATGCGGCCCGCCGGAATACCGGTCCACGCAGAGATCACCTCCGCAATGTCCGATGCCGTGACCTCCTCCGCGACCATCAGCTCCGGCGAATCCGCGGACCGCTCCTCCTCCGCCTGCGCGGCATCAAGTTCC
Source organism: Arthrobacter vasquezii (assembly GCF_029455255.1). Taxonomy (NCBI): domain Bacteria; kingdom Bacillati; phylum Actinomycetota; class Actinomycetes; order Micrococcales; family Micrococcaceae; genus Arthrobacter; species Arthrobacter vasquezii. Next base: position 2,081 of record NZ_JAROKN010000093.1, read on the forward strand.
CGCTGGACCTGCGGTATCTCGCCGTAGAGAATGCGGGAGGCAGTCTCGAAATCACCCTCGCGCTGGGTGCGTTCCTGCTGTGAGCGCAGTTCATCCAGCTTCGCCTTGAGGTCGCCGATGCGGTTCAGCCCGGCCTTTTCCGCCTCCCAGCGGGCGTTCAGCGCAGCGAGCTGCTCCTTGCGGTCCGCCATGTCCGCGCGGAGGGCCTCCAGACGCTCAACCGACGCTTCATCAGACTCACCCTCGAGCGCCAGTTCCTCCATGGTGAGGCGGTCGACGGCGCGGCGCAGCTGGTCGATTTCCTCCGGGGCGGAATCGATCTCCATCCGCAGCCGGGACGCCGCTTCATCCACCAGGTCGATGGCCTTGTCCGGTAGCTGGCGTCCGCTGATGTACCGGTTGGACAGTGTTGCGGCCGCAACCAGCGCCGAGTCCGCAATGGACACCTTGTGGTGGGCTTCATAGCGTTCCTTGAGTCCGCGCAGGATGCCCACGGTGTCCTGAACGCTTGGCTCACCGACGTAGACCTGCTGGAACCGGCGTTCGAGCGCCGCGTCTTTCTCGATGTTCTCCCGGTACTCGTCCAGGGTGGTGGCGCCGATCAGGCGCAGCTCGCCGCGGGCGAGCATGGGCTTGAGCATGTTGCCGGCGTCCATGGACCCTTCCGACGCACCCGCTCCGACAACGGTATGCAGCTCATCGATGAAGGTGACCACCTGTCCGTTCGAGGCTTTGATCTCCTCAAGGACCGCCTTGAGGCGTTCCTCGAACTCCCCGCGGTACTTGGCACCGGCGATCATCGAACCCAGATCGAGGCTGATGAGCGTCTTGCCCCTCAGTGACTCAGGAACGTCCCCCGCGACCATGCGCTGCGCCAGGCCTTCCACGACGGCCGTCTTGCCGACCCCCGGCTCACCGATCAGCACGGGATTGTTCTTGGTACGGCGAGAGAGCACCTGCACCACGCGGCGAATCTCGGTATCACGCCCAATGACCGGGTCCAGCTTGCCCGAGCGCGCGATCTCCGTCAGGTCCACACCGAACTTCTCAAGCGCCTGGAAGGTGTTCTCAGGATCAGGGCTGGTGACGCGCCGGTCCCCACGCACGCCCGGGAGCGCCGCAATCAGCGCATCACGGGAGGCTCCTTCCTCGCGCAGAATCCGGCCTGCAGGCCCGGAGTCAGCGGCGATCCCGAGGAGGAGGTGTTCGGTGGAGACGAAGGAGTCCCCCAGCGATTCCGCCTCCTGCTGCGCAGCGGTGATGACCCTCAGCATGGGCTGTGAAAACTGTGCCTGGGCAACGGATGAACCCGACGACGACGGCATCGCCTTGATCGCGGCGCTCGCCTTGACGCTGACACTGTCAGCACCCACACCGGCAGCCGAGAGCAGCGCGACAGCCACACCGTCCCGCTGATCCATCAACGCCTTGAGTACGTGTGCGGGCTCCACCTGGGGGTTTCCTGCGGTGGAGGCATTCATAGCGGAAGCAGACAGTGCTTCCTGGCTCTTGGTGGTGAACTTGGTGTCCATGCTGGCCCTCCTGCATTAGCGCAAACTACTAAGTTGAGTGTACTACGCTCAACTTAACGCCGCAGTGTTCGGAGGGCGTTTTCACTTCAGGCGAACCGCTGCCGATGCACAGAGCCGCCTCAGGCCTCCCTGCCCTTCGACACCCAGCCGGGGTTGGCACTGCGCTCGCCCACCACGAGGTCCGCAGCCGCATCCAGCACATCCAGATCCGCGTCGGAAAGCGTCACCGAAAGCGCGCCTGCGTTCTCGTCGATGCGCTCCGGTTTGCGGGTGCCGGGAATCGGAACTACCGGAAGCCCAAACTTGGAGCCCTGCGCCCCGAGCCAGGCAAGGGCCACCTGCGCGGGCGTGGCTCCGGCATTGACGGCCACCGCTTGGACGGCTTCCACCACGGCGGCATTGGCATCCATCGCGTCCGCGCTGAACCTCGGCACGCGATGCCGGAAGTCGCCGGCAGAGAGTGACCGAGCCTGGACCGTCCCGGTGAGGAACCCCCTACCGAGCGGCGAATAAGGCACAAACCCAACCCCGAGCCGTACAGCTGCGGGCACAACCTGACGTTCGACGTCCCGGCTCCAAATGGACCATTCGCTCTGTACGGCGGCGATCGGATGCACGGCATGGGCGGCCGACAACTCATCCGCAGTCACCTCTGAGAGTCCCAGATGGCGCACCTTTCCCGCTGCAACCAATACCGCCATCGCGTTGACTGTCTCTTCGATCGGTACGGAAGTATCACGCCGGTGCATGTAGTAGAGGTCAATGACGTCCGTTCCCAGCCGCCGCAGGCTGGCTTCTGCTGCGCTTTGCACATAGGCAGCATCTCCGCGGACGCCCGTGTAGCCTGAAGCCGGGCTCCCCTCGATTCCGAACTTGGTGGCGACTTCCACCTCGTCCCGCCGCCCCTGGAGCAGCCGGCCAACGAGTTCTTCGTTGCTGCCCGCACCGTACACGTCAGCCGTGTCGATGAACGTCACGCCGGTGTCGACAGCATGGTGGAGCGTTTTCAGTGCCTGTTCCTGATCGAGCCCGCCGTAGACATCGGTGAGCGCCATGCCGCCGAATCCCTGGGCGCTCACGGTGAGGCCGGTTGCCAGTTCAGTTCGGATGAGGGTGGTCATGCCCTCGATGGTATTCCGCTGACAGGCCGCCCGACAGGCCTGCGCGGCGTATGTGGACAAGCGGGATCATCCGGGAAGCACCTAGGCAATAATGAACCCATGGGGAAAACCAACATCACGTCCGTCCTGACCGTTGCCGCGTTGGCGTTGACGCTGACCTCCTGCTCACAGGATGGTCCTACGGCCGAGGATGCAGCCACACGCCTCGCCGAGGGCTTGGCCGGCGGGGACCTGAGCAGCGTTGCTTTTGCCGCCGTCTCCGGTGAGGATGCCACAGCGCAGCTCGAAGAAATCACCGCTGCCCTTGACGCGGTTTCACCGAAGGTTTCCGTTGCGGGCGTGGAATCGACGGGAGAAGACACCGCAACGGCCCAGCTGAATCATGTGTGGGATCTTGATGACAGCGACAAGGATTGGACCTACACCACCACCGCCGAGCTGACGCTGGTTGATGACCAATGGCAGGCGGGCTGGGATCCCTCCGTCGCCGTTGACGGCCTCAGTGCCGAAGCTTCGCTTGCGGTCTCCCGCACACCGGCCGAACGCGCGGAAGTCCTCGGCGCCGGTGGCGAGGTTCTGGTGACAGACCGCCCGGTCATCAGGGTGGGCATCGACAAGACGCGGATCGATGCTTCCGGGCTTGAATCGTCGTCCGCCGCGCTGGCCGAACTAGTCGGCATCGATCCTGCCGCCTACACAGAACAGGTGCTGAGTGCCGGCGAGCAGGCCTTCGTCGAGGCGATCGTCCTGCGTGACAACGAGGACCGCCCCGTCTCGGACGAAGAGATTGACGCTATCCCGGGAGCATCCGGCATCCCGGACACCATGTCCCTTGCCCCCACCCGCACCTTTGCCCGGGAGCTGCTGGGGTCCGTTGGGCCGGTGACGGCTGAGCTGGTGGAGCAGTCTGCTGGTCGCCTCGAACCGGGTGATGTTGCGGGCTTATCGGGTCTTCAGTTGCAGTATGACGAGCAGCTGGGCGGCACCCCCGGGATGGTCATCGAAGCCGTGACCGGGGAGGGAGAAGCACGCACCAGCGAAGTCCTCTTCGAGAAGGCGCCGGTTCCCGGAGAGCCGCTGGAACTCACACTTGATCCGGCGCTGCAGACACTGGCAGAGAACGTGCTCGCAGAAGAACCCTCGGCATCCTCGATTGTGGCTATCCGGCCGTCAACTGGAGAAATCCTGACGGTCGCGAACGGCCCCGGCAGCGAGGGTTTGCAGACCGCACTGCTTGGCCAGTATCCGCCCGGATCTACCTTCAAGGTGGCCACATCACTTGCCCTGCTCAAGAACGGCTTCACCCCGCAGACCCCCACCAGCTGCCCCGAGGAGCTGGTGGTCGAGGGGCGCGCGTTCAACAACGTGCCGGGGTATCCCGCGCAGTTCACCGGGAAAATTCCGCTCCTGCAGGCCGTTGCGCAATCCTGCAACACTGGCTTCATCTCACAGCGCGACGTCGTTTCCCAGGAAGCGCTGGCCTCGGCTGCCGCGGACCTGGGCATTGGAATCGACGTTCCCATTGGAACCCCCGCTTTCTTCGGCTCGGTTCCGACGGAGGCGGACGGCACTGCTCATGCAGCATCCATGATCGGGCAGGGCGAGGTCCTGGTCTCCCCACTGTCCCTGGCCATCATGGCCGCCTCGGTCGGCGCCGGAGAACGGGTGGCACCCACGCTCCTGGCAGGGACCGCAGCGCCGGAGGAGGCGCCGCCGTCGTTGGCTTCTGCTGAGCCCTCAACTGAACAAACAGCAGAAGCCCAGACACAGCCGGCTCCAACGCCAAGTAGCCTGACGGCCGACGAGGCGGCAGCACTTCGGGAGATGATGGGCGCCGTCGTCACGGTGGGTGGTGCGCAACTGCTCGCGGATATCCCGGGCGAGCCGGTCCTCGCCAAGACCGGCACGGCCGAATTCGGCACGGAAGATCCGCCCCGGACGCATGCCTGGGTGGTAGCTCTGCAGGGGGATCTTGCGGTTGCCGTTTTCGTTGAGGAGGGTGAACGCGGCTCCATCTCCGGCGGCCCGCTGATGGAGGAATTCCTTCGCGGGGCCGGTCAGTAGCCGGGCCGCTACCGCAACCGCTGCAGGTACCGGCTGCCCGATGTCGGAACGATCTCCTTGCCGATCGTTCCTGGTAGCCACTGTTCTGATCGACGCAAAAACGCCTCTGCCCACCGAGTTGTTCGTCAACTCGGTGGGCAGGGGCGTTTCAAGGATGCTACCTAGCGGCCGCGGCGCTCATTCGACGCCGGTGCGCTCGCCCTGCGTGAGCCGGCTCCACGCGAGCCCGCCGGACGTCCAGCCG
>NZ_JAROKN010000094.1:0-6799 GCF_029455255.1 Arthrobacter vasquezii
TGTGCGGCGCCGTCGTCATGGCCGGCCGGCGGCTCGTCATCAGCAGGGAGACGCCGCTCAATCCGGCGGCCGTGCTCGCCGTGGGAGTCGCTCCGATCCTGGGCATCGGCTCGCTCGCCTATTTCCTCGAGCGGCTCCTGCTGAGCTGACGCGCGTGTCTCCCGGAACCGTCCAGAGTGGCGCACCCGGCGGAAACACGGCGTTAGGATGGAAGCATGTCAATTCTTGCGCTGGAAATCTTCTTCATCTCCCTGTTGGTGATCGCGGGCCTCGGCATGGCCGGCTTCGCTGCACTCGTCGTCACGCGCCTGTACAAGGGCCAGAAGTAGCGTTCGCTGATCCATGTCGTTTGAGATACCGACGGACCTGACTCCCGAGCTCGTTCCGCTGTCCTGGCTGCTGGGAATGTGGGAGGGCTCCGGCAGGCTGGGCGAGGGCACCGCTGATTCCGAGCACTTCTTCCAGCGTGCCGTGTTCACCCAGCACGGGCTGCCCTACGTGCAGTACACCGCTGAGAGCTGGCTGACGGATGAAGAGGGCAATACCCTTCGTCCGCTGTCGGTGGAGACCGGCTTCTGGGCGTTGGACCGCAAACTGAACGATGCCGACGTCGGGCCCGGCCTGTCGCCGGCGGACATCGTGCCTGCCCTGAAGAGCGCTGACGAGGTCGAGCAGTTCCGTAATGATGCGGGCGGGTTCGACATCACGGCCACAATCGTCCACCCGGGCGGTATCGCAGAGCTGTACTACGGCAGCATCAAGGGTCCGCAGATCCAGCTCTCCACGGACCTCGTGATGCGCGGCCAGCACTCCAAGGACTATTCGGCGGCCACGCGGCTGTTGGGCCTGGTCAACGGAGATCTGTACTGGCGTTGGGACATCGCGGCAGACGGCAGCTCACTGGAGCCGCATGCCTCCGCGATCCTCAGGAAGTCGTCCTGAGCGGCACTGCGGATTGTATGAGTGCTCCGTTGGAATACCCCTTGCCGGAATACGCTTTGCAGCCTATGACGTTGCCAACGGTATGACTTACTCAAGCCCGCTACTTTCTCTGCCCGGCGCCGTAGCTGCCGGCGCACCCGATGAGGGGGTGGCAGCGCACTACGGTGACCCGCTCCGGGAACAGCGTTCCCTGGCCCGCGGCGAGGCCATTGTTGATCTTTCCCAACGCGGTGTCGTCACCGTCACCGGCCCTGACCGCCTGAGCTGGCTCAACACCCTTTCCTCGCAGCTCCTGCTCGACCTGGCGCCGGGTGAATCGACTGAAACGCTCCTGCTCACCGTGCAGGGCCGGATCGAATACAGCCCCCGCGTGGTCGACGACGGCGCTACCACCTGGCTGCTCACCGAAACCTGGGAAGCCGCTCCACTTGCTGCATGGCTTGACCGCATGAAGTTCATGCTTCGGGTAGAGATTGCGGACGTCACTGGTGACTGGGCCACGCTCGGTTCAGTCCGGCCGGTAGAGCGGTTCGCGGACAACATCACCTGGACGGACGCCTGGCCTCACACCCGCACCGGCGGGTACTCCTACAGTGTCGTCGGCGAGGAATCACACCCGGGTGCGGAGCGGCCCTGGCATGAATACCTGGTTCCCCGCGCGGAACTCGCGCAGTCCGTGGATGAGCTGAACCTGGCCGGTGTCATGGCGTCGGAGGCGCTGCGCATCGCTGCCTGGCGTCCGCGGCTGGGTGTGGAGACGGACGAACGCACCATTCCGCACGAGCTGGACCTCCTGCGGACGGCCGTCCACCTGTCGAAGGGCTGCTACAAGGGCCAGGAGACCGTCGCCCGCGTGCACAATCTGGGGCACCCGCCGCGTCGGCTCGTCTTCCTGCAGTTGGACGGAAGCCAGCACACCCTCCCGGAGCGTGGAAGCGCCGTCGTCGTCGGTGGCCGGACGGTGGGTACGCTCACCTCAGTCGGGCAGCATTATGAGATGGGTGCTGTCGGTCTCGCCGTCATCAAGCGCAGCGTGGACCCTGAGGCTGCCGTAGACGTGGTCGACGGCGAGGAGCACTACGCCGCCGCACAGGAACTGATTGTCGCCACGGATGCCGGCCAGGTTGTCGGCCGTCCCACCGGACTGCTGAAAGGCGGTAGGGGATGACCGAGCAGGAAGCCCCGGATTCTTCGGCTGACGCAGCAATCGCGCTTGCTCACCGACTCCTTGACGCAGCACGTGAGGGTGACGGCGCAACCCTGCGGAAGTATCTCGACGCCGGAGTGCCGGCCACGCTGACCAATGCTGCCGGAGACAGCCTGGTGATGCTCGCGGCCTACAACGGGCACGCGTCGGTCGTAGAGGACCTCCTTGCACGTGGAGCCGACGCAGAGGCCCCCAATGATCGCGGCCAGACTCCGCTGGCCGGTGCGGTCTTCAAGGGCTACGCGGACGTAGCGAAAGCGTTGCTCAGTGCAGGCGCCAGCCCGGACGCCGGAACGCCATCGGCCCGCGACGCCGCAGCCATGTTCGGCAGGACGGACATGCTGAAGCTGTTCAGCTAGCCGCGCTGTTCCGCCTCTCCTCGCACAGCGCCGCTTTCCAGCACAACGGAGGTCTGGCTCCCTGCGTGGACAAAGCCTGCCCGGAGCGCTGTACGCTGCGAGGCCACATTGTCCGTGCGGGCACGCCACTGCGGAATGAGTCCGGCAGCCATTGATTCCTCCACGGCAACCGACACTGCATAGGATGCATGACCCCGCCGGCGTTCATCAGGGGCGGTGAGGACGCCGAGGTGGGCAAGGATGCCTTCCCAGATGTCATAGCCGGCGCCGGCGAGCGGGAGCGGCGGTTCGCTGGACTCGTCCACGAGGACGCAGCTGTTCTCCATAGCGCTCAGCCCCACCTCGGCCACATCATCCGGCGGGCAGAGCCGCTCGAGCGCCCGCGCGTGCGCGGGGTCGCTGCTGACCAGGGGCCCGCTGTCCGGGAATGACGGCAGGTTGTCAGAGAAGTACAGGTACGCTTCGCCGAGCCCCCGTCCGCCGTGCGGGCGGCTCATGGACAGCAGCGTTGAATGCCGTGAAAGTTCGACGCCGGTCAGATCCTTTGCTGCGTCCAGCGCCCAGGTGGGCCCGACCAGCGCTTCCTTCCCGAAGAGGGACACGAACATGAGCAGCGGTGCGTTGTTGTCTTCGCGGTAGATGCGGTGGCATGTGCCGGCCATGGCGCCGTCTTCGAATCCCAGCAGCCTGGACCAGGCCAACTGGATGATCGAGATTGTGCCTGGTTCGAGGTTCATGGAACTTCCGTTAGCTGGGAAGGGCAGACGTCCGGGCGGTACTCAGCCGAAGAGGATGGCCGCTTCGTCGTAGCGGTGCTGCGGAACGCATTTGAGGTTGCCGAGCGCGGCATCGAAACCCACGTGTGCGATCTCGGTGCCGTTGAGCGAGACCATGGTGCCCCACAGCCCGTCGATGACCGAGTCGACGGCAGCCATACCGAGACGCGTGGCCAGCACCCGGTCAAAGGCGGAAGGGACGCCGCCCCGCTGGATGTGCCCGAGTACCGTGGCGCGGGTTTCAATGCCCGTTCGGGCCTCGATCTCGGGAGCCAGCTGGTCCGCGATACCGCCCAGGCGCGGCCTGCCGAAGGTGTCCAGCCCGCGCTCGGAGTGCGGCTGCTCCATGTGTGCGGGGACAAAGCCTTCGGCGACGACCACCAGCGGCGCGCGGCCGCGGTCCCTGGCATCGGTGACCCACTCGCAGACCTGTTCGATGGAGGTTTGCTGTTCGGGGATGAGGATGGCGTGTGCACCGGATGCCATGCCGGCGTGTAGGGCAATCCAGCCAACGTGGCGGCCCATCACTTCGGCGACCATGCAGCGTGAGTGTGATTCACCCGTGGTCCGGAGCCGATCGATGGCTTCGGTGGCAATCTGCACGGCTGTGTCGAAGCCGAAGGTGTAGTCGGTGGCGTCGAGGTCGTTATCGACAGTCTTCGGGACGCCGACAATCTTCAGCCCGGCGTCCGTGAGGCGCTTGGCCGCTGCCAGGGTGCCTTCGCCGCCAATGGCGATCATCGCGTCGATGCCGAGCCGGTCAAGGGTGGCCTTGATCGCGTCAGGGCCACCCTTGCCGTCGAACGGGTTGGTGCGCGAGGTCCCCAGAATGGTGCCGCCCTGCTTGGAGATGCCCCGGACCGCATGCCGCGGAAGGTCGATGATGTCGCCTTCCACTACGCCCCGCCAGCCGTCACGGAACCCCACGAACTCGAGGTTGTCGGTCTTGATGCCCTTCAGGACAGCTCCGCGGATTACCGCGTTGAGCCCGGGGCAATCGCCTCCGCTGGTGAGGATTCCGATCTTCATCTAAGGCGTTTTCCAATCAATGGTGGACTTGGGTGATCTGGTCAGGCGCCTCCTTGAGCCACGTATGATTCTAGACACACTGAACCGCCGCGGGGGTTTGTGAAGGCCCCGTGGCGGTTCCGGAACGTACAGTCAGCGATTCGAAACGAGCTTTTCCAGCGCAATCGTGCCGTCGGTCTTGGGCAGCAGCAGCCAGAGCACTACGTACACCGGCAGGCCGATCACGGGCAGCAGGAAGCTGAGCAGGATGCCGATCCGCACCAGTCCCACGGACCAGCCGAACCTGAGGGCGATCCCGGAGGCGATGCCGCCGAACCAGCCGCCCGGCGCGCGTTTGATGGGGGAGGAGCGGAGGGCGTTGAAGAAGGAGTTCATTAGTCCATGCTTTCGTAGTGGAAGGGGAATGTCACGGGCAGTAGGGGATTGGCTGATACCGCTCAGTTGCGGCGGTTCATTGAAAGGATGCCGCCGATGATCAGGGCCACGCCGGTGGCGACGAGGAGCACCATAGCCACGAGTACCGGGTCAAGCACCAGGCCTGTCAGTTCACCGGCCAGCACGAGGATGCCAATCACAATGGCGAGGACGCCCCAGATGATGGTCCCGGCGCGGGGCCGTGCGTCGTCGTCATGCTTGTTGGGGTTTTGCTTGCTGGGATAGAGGGTGCTCATCGTTCCTGCCTGCTTTCGGTGTCCAGGAGTGCGGTTTCGGTGGTGGCGACGGTGATGTGGCTGACCACACCGCGCATGTCGAGAATGATGCGCGGGCCGTCTGCGTCCTCGTTAAGGTGCAGGGTCCGCGGCTGCCAAATTCCACCGACGCTGGTGGTTTCACCGGCACTCACCACCTCGGTTGAGCTCAGCGCCAGCCGCGACCGCACATCAACTGGAACGCCTTCCGGAACCAGGATCCCGACGTTCCCGGCCGCTGCGTTGACGGGGATGATGACGTCCTCAGTGATGTCCGCGAGTCCGGTCAGATCCACGCGGCCCTGGCCGACGACGACGGTGTACCCCTCGGATGCCGGGCTTGCGGCCGTGATGGACCATCTGCCGTGATCGGCGAGGACCCAGTTGCCCGTCACGGGCGACGCTGACGAAAGAACGGTGGCCGCAATCCCGACCGCGGCCAGGAAACCGAGTCCGCCGGACGTGCGTCCGCGGATTCCCAGCAGGACAATTCCAAGCCCCAGAACGACGACGCCGGTCGCCAGTGCCACAGCGATGACGCTGCCGCCGAGCGCCAGTACGCCGACATAGTCAAGGACCAGCACGAGTGCTGCGAGGAGGAGCGCGCCGCCGAGGAAGATGGCGACGTCGGCTCCCGTGGGGCGCGGTGCCGACGCTTTAGCGACGGCCTTGACCGGAGGGCGGGTCGGGCCGATGAATGGTCGGGTGGGAGGAGGAGCCATCGAATAGACGTCAGTGGGCGCGGTACCGGTAGCGCTGCCGGTCCCCGCTCCATCGTTGCTGTTCCTGTTCCGGTTGGCGTTGGAGATCCAATAGACAATGAACACCGCAACCCCGATCCAGAACAGGCTCCAGATGAACCCGCCGAATCCGCCGGTATTGCCGAAGAACGGCGCGTTGGGGCGCCACAGCCCGAGGAGGGAAACAACCAGGGCACCGGTCATGCCGGACGTCCAGCTGCCGCGTGCAGCGGATTCCGCGTGGATGCGACCGTCGGGTTCCGGCAGGAGTGCCCACGCAAGCCCATAGGCGAGCAGCCCGATTCCGCCGAAGATTGCGAGCACCACAAAAAGTCCGCGGACCAGGACCACGTCCAGCCCGGTTCGGGCGGAAATGCCGGTTGCGACTCCGCCGATCCAGCGGTCCTGCCCCCGGGTCACCCGCAGGCTCCGGACCCAGCCGAAGAAGCCGGCACCGGAGCCGGCGCGTGGAGTGCTGGAAGCGGCGCCCGGGGAACCACCGGGTGTTGCACCCGGCTGGCCGCCGTCATATGCGTGGGGGTATCCGCTGCCTGCAGCGGATTCCGGAGCGCCGTCAGCGTCCCGGGGCGAGGAGGAAGGGCCATCATGCGAGTTCATATCTTCATCCTTGTCCTCCGCCGGCGTTCCAACCATCGGGGCTGACCCTGAACCATCCCTGAGCTACGGCGGTATTCCCCTGAGAACGGGTAACGGCGAGCCCTGAGCGTGCTTGGATTGACTCATGAGACCCCCGCTGCTCCGCTCCGATGATGCCCTCATCGCGGGCGTCTGCGGCGGCCTGGCAGCACACCTCGGAGTCTCGTTGCGGGTCGCCCGCATCTCCATGGTGGCGCTTTCCCTGGTGGGCGGTGCCGGCGTCGTTCTCTATGGCTGGCTGTGGCTGCTGGTTCCCACCACTGAAGAACGACGGCGGGGCGTAGCGACTCCCGCCGGCCTGCGGCTGGGCGCGCCCGTCCTCGCAGGACCGGGATCCAAACCGCCGCGGTCATTCGGTGCTGCGGGCAGCAGGGAGGTGATGATCGGCGTCGGGCTCCTC
>NZ_JAROKN010000095.1:0-6763 GCF_029455255.1 Arthrobacter vasquezii
AGACGGTGCTGGTCACGGGCGCGTCGGGCGGCGTGGGCTCCTTCGCCGTACTGGCCGAGCCAGTGGCCCGCCGGGACCTGCTCACCCTGGCCGACCTGCTTGCAGCGGGGCAGATCACGCCCGTCATCGACCGCACCTACCCCTCGAGGAAGCCGCTGACGCCTTCCGCTATGTCGGGGCCGGCCATACCCGAGGGAAGGTCGTGATCACCGTCTGACGACCGGACCGACGAGAACGACCCAACCCGTGCGTAGCACGCCCAGACCTGCCGCCACTCCGGCGGACGGACCGCTCTTCCCGAAAGAAAAACCGATGACCATCCGAACGCACACCCCGAAACTGCTCGACACCCCGCCGGTCCCGGTGCAGGCCAAGCTCGCGGCGGCTTGGGGCACCCTTGCCTTCCTCATCCTCTACATCGACTACTTCCACCTCTACCAGCCCGGCGCCATCGACCAAATCCGTGGTGGCGAAATCTTTGTATTCGACATCAGCGGGGGATTGATGTCCATCTTCTTCGTGATCATCCTGATTCCGGGCTCGATGATCCTGCTCTCCACCACGCTGCCCGCCCAGGTGAACCGCGCCGCGAACCTCGTCGTGGCATCGCTGTACACCCCCTTGCTGGTGGTCAACGCGGCTGGGGCGACCTGGGACTACGCCTTCTACTACGCCCTCACCATCGGAATCGAGTTGCTGATCGTGGCCTTCATCCTGCGCTCCGCCTGGACCTGGCACCGAACCCCCGCCAACGCAGCCGGCCCCGTGACGACCGATCTTCGACAGGAACTTCGATCGTGAGTACTCAACCCGGCGGATCCACTCCGCAACCCCATGTGCCCATCGACACAATGAGTCCGGCGCACATGCTTTCGATCATCGTTGGAGACCTGCTCGGCGCGGGCTCCCTGATCGTCTTCGCCAACTCCGGGCCCGTGCTGGCCGGACTCTCCCTGCTGGTAGCCGGGCTGGGGCTCATCATCCTCGGGGCGGCAGGGCTCGGCAGCAGAATGAGCGCGGTTCCAGCGATGGCGGGTCTCAACGCAGGGATCCGTCCAGACACAGACTCGGACGCAAGGTATCCCGCACGGCTCGAGGGGCAGCTGGACCCTAACCTGACCCGGTGGATGTGGCTCTTCAAATGGCTGCTGGCCATCCCGCACTACATTGTGCTGGCCTTCCTGTGGGTTGCTTTCATCGTGGTGACCGTCGCTGCCGGGATCACGATTCTGTTCACGAGCCACTATCCGCCGTCGCTGTTCCGCTTCAACGTGGGGGTAATGCGCTGGCACTGGCGGGTGGCGTTTTATGCAACCGGGGTGCTGGGCACGGATGACTACCCACCGTTCACGCTCGCCCGCACCGGTTATCCGGCCACCTTCGACGTGGAGCAACCCGCCAGGCTCTCCCGGTGGCAGGTGTTGGTCAAGTCCTGGCTCTTCGCGCTGCCGCACCTGATCATCGTGGGCCTGCTGACCGGCAGCGTCTGGAGTTCCACGGCCGACGGCGGCACTAACGGAATGTCCCTGCTGGGACTTCTGGTGTTCATCACCGCGGTGATCCTGCTGTTCACCGGTGTATACCGGATGGGACTGTTCAACCTGATTATGGGCATCAACCGCTGGATGTACAGGACCACCTCCTATACGGCACTCATGTCCGACGACTACCCACCGTTCCGGCTGGACCAGGGCCCGCAGGAACCGCCCATCCGTACGGCCGTCGCGCTGTAGGGCGCCGAGTCGGGGAACCCTAGAACGGGTGCAGCAGCCGATGCACGAACCGCCGGGTCCGTTCCTCCCGGGGATCGCGCAACACCGTCTCAGGCGGGCCGTGCTCAACCACCACGCCGCCGTCCATGAAAACCACTTCGGTGGCCACCTCGCGGGCAAAGGCAAGCTCATGCGTGACAAGCACCATGGTCCAGCCCTCGTCAGCCAGCTCCTTGATGACGGAGAGGACCTCGCCCACCAGTTCGGGGTCCAGGGCCGAGGTGGGCTCGTCGAACAGCAGCAGCGTGGGACGCAGCGCGAGCGCGCGGACAATGCCCACGCGCTGCTGCTGACCGCCGGACAGCTCGTGCGGGTACTGGTCCTTCTTCTCCGCGAGGCCTACGCGGCCCAACAGTTCCTCTGCCTCTTGAACAGCCTCCGCCTTGGGCCGGCGCTGCACCTGCACCGGGCCTTCGATGACGTTTTCGAGCACCGTCTTGTGCGGGAAGAGGTTGTAGTGCTGGAACACCATGGCGCTGCGGTCCCGCAGCGCTGCGAGCTCCCGCTTCGATGCGCCTGATCCGAAGTTGACCACCGGGCCGCCGTCGAAAGTGATGCGTCCGGCGTCGGGAATTTCCAGCCCGTTAAGGGAACGCAGAACCGTGGTCTTGCCGGATCCGGAAGGCCCGACCAGCGCCACCACGCCGCCCTGGGCAACGGACAGGTCAATGGAGCGCAGCACCTCGTTGTCCCCAAAGGATTTCCGGAGTCCTTCGACTTTCAATACCGGCTCAGGATTAGTGGGCGACATAACGGTCCAGCCTCTTCTCGATTCGCGATTGTCCAGCCGAAAGGACCAGACAGAAGACCCAGTACACGGCGGCGGCCTCAATGTAGAGCAGCATGAACTGCTGGCTGAACGCGGCAATTTCCTGGGCCTGGCGGAACAGCTCGGTCACCAGAATGAGCGACGCCAGCGAGCTGTCCTTCACCAGCGAAATGAACGTATTGGACAGCGGCGGCACGGATACCCGGGCTGCCTGCGGCAGGATGATGCGCCGCAGGGCCAGCGTGCGGGACATGCCGATGGTGTGCCCGGCTTCCCACTGACCGCGCGGTACGGAGAGGATGGCCGCCCGGATGATCTCGGCAGCGTAACCGCCCACGTTGAGGGAGAACGCGATGATGGCGCTCGGCCAGGGCGGAATGGTGAGGCCGATCGACGGCAGGCCGTAGAAGATCACGAACAGCTGCACCAGCAGGGGAGTACCGCGGATCACGGAAACGTAAGCTCTGCCGATCCCGGAGGCGATCCGGTTGTTGCTGAGCCGCATGAGCGCCACCAGCAACGCCAGGATGAGTCCCAGGGCCATGGACGCCAGCGACAGGGGAATGGTGCCCTTCAGGCCGCCCTCGATGAGTGGCCAGAGCGAGGTCAGGGCCAGATCCCAGTCGATGTCCATAAGCTCCTACGCTATCCCAGTGGCTGATCGTGATTTCTGCATAAAAACGCACATACAAACGGCGGGCACCGCGGAGGCTGCGTGCCTCGCGACCGGTGCCCGCCGTCGTCGTGCTGGTTACTCTGCGCTGATTACTCGGCGCTGACGTCCTCACCGAAGTATTTCTCGGAGATCTCGGCCAGCGTGCCCTCTTCGCGGAGCTCGGCGAGGGCCTCATTCACGGCCTCAACCAGCTCGTCGCTGCCCTGGCGGAAAGCCAACGCGCTGCGGGACTGCTCGTCGGTCTCCGCGACCACCTTGATGTTCTCGTTCGGGGTGGACTTCTGGTAGTCGAGGAAGGTCAGCTCGTCATTGATGGTGGCGTCAACGCGGCCCTGCTCCAGCAGGGTCACGGACTGCGCCCAACCCTCAACGGCCTCAACCTCCGCGCCGCTTTCCTCAGCCAGCTCGTACCAGTTGCTGGTGAGTGACTGAGCGGTGGTCTTGCCTGCGAGATCCTTGAAGGAGGTGATTTCGCTATTGTCAGCCGAGGTCACAATGACGCCGTTGCTGTAGGTGTAGGGCTCGGAGAAGGCGTAGGCTTCCTCGCGCTCCGGGGTGATGGAGACCTGATTTGCGATGACGTCGAAGCGGCCCGCCTCGAGTCCGGCGAAGATGGCGTCCCACTGGGTCTCTTCGAACTCGGCCTCAACGCCGAGCTTCTCAGCGACGGCGGTGATGACCTCGACGTCGTAGCCGGTCAGCTCGCCGGCGCCGCCCTCGTGGTAGGTGAAGGGCTTGTAGGTGCCCTCGGTCCCGACGGTCAGAACGCCGGACTCCTGGATCTCAGCGAGCGTGGTGCCGCCGGCGGACTCGGTGGCCGCGCCCGTGGCGGTGTCGGAGGAAGCAGATGAGCCGCAACCGGCAACCGCAAAGAGGATGGCGGTAGCGGCGCCGAGCAGCGGAAGACGGCGAGAAATCATGGAGGTATCCTTTGACGCTTGAACGGAAAGCTTGGACTGCCCGGGTACGGGAGCTATCCATTCCAGCAGTCGACGGCGCGTCCTTATTCCCCCGCGTAACAGTGCGTAACATAGCGCTGTGGCGGTCAGGGGAAGCAAAAAGGGGCCCGCCTCTGCGGACCCCTCCCGACGAAATGCGCGGCGTTAGGCCTTACGGTCGCCCTTTGCCATCCGGTAGCCGGAATCTGAACGGCCCATGATGGTCTGCGGAATCCAGAACGCAAGGAAGAAAAGTGTGAGGCACACCGCAAACGGCCACACGTTGGTGCGCTCGAAGAATGACAGCACATAGATGGACGCGGCGAAGAGGATGAACATCACCACGAAAGCAACAGCGGCGGTCAGGCCGTGGCCCTCGCCGGAGTGCTCGGGGCGCTTGTTGTTCTTGTCGCGGGTTGTGCCTACCGGGTGTGCCATGAGTCTCCTCGTTCTGATGCGTGGCCTGTCTGCCTTAACTCTAGCGCCCGCGGCAGGTTTCCGCGGTCCGGTGCGGACGTGGCAGAGCGCCGGCCTCAGCCCACGATCAGCTTGACCGCAAGCGCCAGCATCACCACGCCGATGACCACGTCCACCACCCGCCAGGTTCGCGGACTCTTCAACACACCCGAGAGCGCCCGGGCACCGAAACCGAGGGCGCAGAACCAGATAATGCTGCCGACGACGGCGCCGGCCGCGAACACCCACCGGGTCCCCTCTCCCTGCTGGTTGGCCAGGCTTCCAAGCAGGACGACGGTGTCCAGGTAGACATGCGGATTGAGATAGGTCAGCGCGAGAGTGGTGGCAACCACCGACCCGCGGCTCCGCGGCGCTTCCGCTGTCAGGGCCGCCGGCTTCAGCGCCGAGCGGAAGGAGCGGACGGCGAACCAGGTCAGGTACACAGCGCCGCCCCACCTCAGGATGTCGAGGATGGCAGGGAACTGCGAGACCAGCGCACCGATCCCCGCGGTGCCTCCGAGGATGAGCGCCGCATCGCTGACAATGCACAGCGCCACCACCACTCCCACGTGTTCCCGCCGGATGCCCTGCCGCAGTACGAATGCGTTCTGCGCGCCGATGGCGATGATCAGGGCAAGGCCCGTCAGCAGGCCGGTGCCCCAGATGCTCAACATGGGATCAACGCTATTCAGCGGAAGCAGTGTAGACAAACGATAGATTCTGCGCATGCATTAGGTTTGCTTCATGCAGTTCGAACAGTTGCGGGCTCTTGCGGCCATCATCGACGAGGAGTCCTTCGAGGCCGCCGCAGACACTCTTCGCATCACCCCCTCCGCGGTCAGCCAGCGCATCAAGGCACTGGAAGCCTCGGTAGGCCAGATTGTGGTGCGCAGGGGCATACCCTGCACTCCGACTGATGCGGGTTCGGTGCTGCTCCGCATGGCTCGACAGGTGCAGATCATCGAGGCTGAGACCCGTTCTGCCCTTGGCCACGGTGAAGCAACCCGAACCGTCACCCGGGTTGCAGTCAACGCCGATTCGCTGGCCACCTGGTTTGTCCCCGTCCTGGGCGAGGCTGCCGGCTGGACGGACACCACGCTGGACCTGCGCGTGGAAGACCAGGACCACAGCAGCAGGCTCCTCCGGCAGGGCGACGTCATCGGCGCCATCACCTCGGATCCCGCCCCGGTGAACGGGTGCCGGGCTGAGTTGCTTGGGTACATGCGGTACCTGCCCGTGGCCACGCCTGCGCTGCGGAATCGCTTTTTGAACGACGACGGCATCGACTTCACCCGCATGCCGGTCCTGCAGTTCAATGCGAAGGATGACCTGCAGCAGCGCTTTTTGCTGTCCCACGGCGTCACTCAGCCTCCGCCCCGACACCTCATCCCGTCGTCGGAAGCGTTCCTCGCGGCACTCCGGGCGGGCCTGGGCTGGGGCATGATTCCCGAGCTGCAACTCGAATCGGACCTCGATCTCGGGGCCCTGGTGCTACTGGAGAAGGACGCGCACGTTGATGTGCCGCTCCATTGGCAAACGTGGACGCTGAATTCGGAGCGGCTGAACCGCATGACGGAGGCCGTCCGCGAGGCGAGTCACCGACTGCGTTCTGGAACTTTCGCGCAGATCCGGTGAGCTGACGGCGTCCGGATCCCGCCGTACCTGCGCAAAAGTTCCGGTTCGCCACCCGGTGGCCAGAGGTCTCATGGGTGTAGTCAGAGCTGCAGGCGGTACCCGCGCTTGATGACCGTCGCCACCAGAGACGCCTCGGGCAGCGTCTTCCGGAGCCGGCTGATGGTCATGTCCAGCGCGTGTTCCCCGGCACCGTCTCCGAGCACCCCGGCCAACTGCTCCCGCGACAGCACCGCACCATTGGCCTCGACCAGCGCTCGGAAGAGGCTCATCGGCGCAGGTGCCAACTCGACAGGATTCCCGTCAATCCGCAGGTTCTTCCCACGCAGCTCGATCAGCCCGTAGCGGCTCGGGTACTGCAGCACGCGATGCTGGCCCAGGTACTCACCGACCAAGCGGATCAGCGCTCCCATGCGGAACCGTTCCGGAATCAGCGGCGACACTCCCGCCTCCACCAGCGGCTGCGCAGTCACCGGCCCGACGACGGCGGCCGCCACCGGCCCACGAAGCGCCGCCAGGA
>NZ_JAROKN010000096.1:0-6417 GCF_029455255.1 Arthrobacter vasquezii
CGCGAAGGCCGCCGCCATCGCCCCGGTGATCCGTGGCCTGGCCTCCACCGACCGCGCGCAGGTGGGGCACTTCACTGACGACGACGCCGTTCTGGACTTTTTGAGCGCAGCTGAACATCCCCGCCTGGCGGCGCTGGGCACCTCCTGCCCGGACCACTTCCTGCGCACCAAGGTCAAACCGCTGGTGCTGGACCTGCCCGCGGATGCCTCCGTCGAGGAGTCCGTGATACGCCTGAAGGAACTTCACCAGGAGTACCGCGCGGACTACCAGGGGTACTACGAGCGCCACGCCGACGCCGATTCACCGGCCATGCGCGGAGCCGACCCGGCCATCGTCCTGATTCCCGGCGTCGGAATGTTCTCCTACGGTGCGAACAAGCAGACGGCCCGCGTGGCCGGTGAATTCTACATCAACGCGATCAACGTGATGCGCGGCGCGGAGGCCATTTCCACCTACGCCCCGATCGATGAGTCCGAGAAGTTCCGCATCGAGTACTGGGCGCTGGAAGAGGCCAAGCTCGCCCGGATGCCCAAGCCGAAGTCCCACGCCACCCGCATCGCACTGGTCACCGGCGCCGCCTCGGGCATCGGCAAGGCCATCGCCACCCGCCTCGCAGCGGAGGGCGCGTGCGTGGTCATCGCCGACCTGAACCTCGAAAACGCCGAGAAGGTCGCCGAGGAACTCGGCGGGCCGGACGTCGCGATCGGCATACAGGCCGACGTCACCAATCCCGAGCAGGTCCAGCAAGCAATCAACGCCGCGGTGCTGGCCTTCGGCGGACTGGACCTGGTGGTCAACAACGCCGGCCTGTCCATCTCCAAGCCGCTGCTGGAGACCTCCGAGAAAGACTGGGACCTGCAGCACAACGTGATGGCCAAGGGATCGTTCCTGGTCTCGAAGGCCGCCGCCAAGGTGCTCATCGACCAGGAGATGGGCGGGGACATCATCTACATTTCCTCCAAAAACTCTGTCTTCGCCGGGCCGAACAACATCGCGTATTCAGCGACCAAAGCCGACCAGGCCCATCAGGTGCGTCTGCTGGCCGCTGAACTCGGCGAGTACGGTGTCCGCGTCAACGGCATCAACCCCGACGGCGTGGTCCGCGGCTCCGGTATCTTCGCCGGTGGCTGGGGAGCCAAACGCGCCGCCGTCTACGGTGTGGACGAAGAAAAGCTCGGCGAGTACTACGCCCAGCGGACCCTCCTCAAGCGCGAGGTGCTGCCCGAGAACGTGGCGAACGCCGCCGCGGTCCTCACCTCCGCCGAACTGTCCCACACCACCGGGCTGCACGTTCCGGTCGATGCCGGCGTAGCCGCCGCCTTCCTCCGGTAATCGGCTCAGCATGAAGTCGGTCTACGCAGCCGTCGATATCGGTGCCTCATCCGGCCGGGTCATTCTCGGCCGGATGGGCACCGACGGCCCGTCACTTGAGGTCATCCATCGTTTCCCGAACGGCGTGCAGGAAACCGACGGCGCCCTCCGCTGGGACATCGACGCCCTCTTCGTGGAGGTGCTGCACGGCCTCACCCTCGCCCGCGAACTCACAGACGCAAAGGGCGAACGGGTGGTGAGCATCGGCGTCGACACCTGGGCCGTGGACTACGGCCTGGTGAACGACGACGGCGCTCTCGCCTCCCAGCCGCACAGTTACCGTGACTCGCGCACGACTGGGGTTCTCGATCGGGTGCACGAAACCGTTCCGTTCGAGCAGCTGTATGAAACCACCGGGCTCCAGTTCCTGCCGTTCAACACTGTCTACCAGCTGGCGGCCGAACCCTCCCTTGAGAACGTCCAGGCGCTGTTGATCCCGGACCTGCTCGGCTTCTGGCTGACCGGGAAGCGCCGGACCGAGATCACAAACGCCTCGACCACCGGGCTTCTGGACGCCTCGACCGGCAACTTCTCGGGCGAACTCTTCGAGGCCCTGAACCTTCCGCGCAAGCTCTTTCCCACACTGATCGAACCAGGTGAAACGATGGGTCCGCTGCTGCCAGCCGTTGCCGAGCGGACAGGGCTGAACGCGGAGACGAGCGTCGTCGCCGTAGGCTCCCACGACACAGCATCCGCCGTGGCCGCAGTGCCCGCGGGAGTAAACAACTTTGCCTACATCTCCTCGGGCACCTGGTCGCTGGTGGGGGTGGAGCTGTCGGAGCCGATCCTCACCGAAGCCGGCCGTGCCGCCAACTTCACGAATGAACGCGGCGTTGACGGCACCATCCGGTACCTGCGCAACTGCGGCGGACTGTGGCTGCTCCAGGAGTGCCTGCGTGAGTGGGGGCGATCCGTGACCCTCGAGCAAGTTCTCGCTGAGGCTGCCGAGCTGCCCGCCGGCGGTCCACGAATCGACGCCGATTCCGACGACTTCATCGCGCCGGAGAACATGCCACACCGCATCCGCAGCGCGGCGGGCGAAGCGCTTGAGTCTCCTGCCGCCGTCGTTCGCTGCATTTTGGACAGCCTCGCGGAGGTGTATGCACGCACGCTCGAGCAGGCGGCACAACTGAGCGGTAAGCCGATCGACGTCGTGCACATTGTCGGCGGCGGTTCGCAGAACCGGCTGCTGTGCCAGCTCACCGCGGACGTCACGGGGCTTCCCGTTCTTGCCGGGCCGGTGGAGGCCACGGCCCTTGGCAACGTGCTGGTTCAAGCGCGTGCCGACGGCGCACTGGGCGCGGGAGCTCTCGGGACGGGGGCCACGCTGGACGACATCCGTACCGCCGTCCGGAGCACAGCCCAGACCACGCGTTATGAACCTTCCCGACAAACCGAAACAGCACTGACCTAGCAAAGGATTCACAGTGGCAGTTCGCACCAGACCCATCCGCACCGCCGTCGTTGGAGCAGGAGGCATCGCGCAGGGGCAGCACCTTCCCGGGCTGCGCGTCCTCGGCGATCGGGTGGAGATCGCAGCCATCGTCGACATGGACGGCGACCGCGCCGCTGAGGTTGCAGCAGAGTGGGGCGCGCCGCTCTCTTTCACCTCCGTGGCCGAGATGCTGGAGGAGGTGCAGCCGGATCTCGTGCTGGTGTGCACGCCGCCCGGCTCACACACTGACGCGGTCATCCGCTCGCTCGACGCCGGAGCCTCAGTCTGGTGCGAAAAGCCGCCGACCCTTTCCCTGGCCGAGTATGACGCCATCCTCGAGCACGAAGGCGCCGCGGGCCCGTATGCGTCCTACGTCTTTCAGCACCGCTTCGGCTCAGCAGCGCGAACGCTGCGGTCGCAGATCGCCGCAGGTGATCTCGGGGCTCCTTTGGTGGGCGTCTGCCACACGCTCTGGTACCGGGATACCGCCTATTACGACGTCGCGTGGCGGGGTAAGTGGGAGACCGAGGGCGGTGGACCCGCCATGGGCCACGGCATCCACCAGATGGACCTGCTGCTGTCCCTGCTGGGCGACTGGACCGAAATCAGCGCGACCATGGCGACCCTGGACCGTGATGTTGAGACCGAGGACGTCTCCTTTGCACACGTCACGTTCGAAAGCGGAGCGATCGTATCGGTTGTGAACAGCGTGCTGTCGCCGCGGGAGACCAGCTACCTGCGCTTCGACTTCGCCGATGCCACCGTGGAGGTGGAGCACCTCTACGGGTACGACAATTCGCACTGGAAATGGACGCCGGCTCCGCACGTTGATACGGACGCAGTGAGCTCCTGGGCGCCGACGCAAAACTTCGCCAGCTCACATGCTGTGCAGTTGGAGGAACTCGTGTCCTCCCTCGAGCGCGGTGAGCGCCCCGCGGCTTCCGGTCACGACGGACGGCGGGTGCTTGAACTGATTGCGGGCCTGTACCAGTCAGCGATTACTGGCCGACGAGTGCAGCGCAGCGAGCTGACCCGGGAGAATCCGTTCTACTGGTCGATGAACGGTGCTTCCGCCACATTGAAGGAGACACTCGATGCCTGAACTGCAGCTACGCCGTCCATCCAACAGCGAGCTGGTGATTTCCTGCGGCGCCGTTGACCTGGCGACGTACGTGTTCATCCCGCCTGCCACCCGCTCGGAGGCACCGAAACCGTACCTGCACCCGCTGCGCACCCTGAGCGGTGCGCAGCTTACGGGTTTCCGCCCGTGGGATCACCGCTGGCACAAGGGCCTGCAGATGACGTGGTCCCATGTTTCGGGGCAGAACTTCTGGGGCGGGCCGACCTTCTCTCCGGAGACGGACTACCAGTGGCGGGACAACCTCGGTTCGATCGAACACGAGGGGTTCCCCGGGCTCTCCGCCTCGCCCGACCGAGTCTCACTGGGTGAAGCCCTGACCTGGCGCAACTCCGCCGGTGAGCGTTGGCTCTCGGAGCAGCGCGAGACCGTCTTCTCCAGCGTCGATGTGCAGGAGCAGTCCTGGCAGTTGGACTTCACCACGGAACTGACCAATGTATCGGACCGCTCCCTCGAGTTCGGCAGCCCCACCACCCATGGCCGCGCCAACGCCGGGTACACCGGGTTCTTCTGGCGCGGCCCGCGCAGCTGGACCGGTTGCTCGATCATCGGTCCCGATGGTGCTGAGGGTGAAGCGATGATGGGCACCTCTGCGCCCTGGATTGCCCTCGCCGGGCAGAATGACGAGCTCGACGGCGGTGCCACCATCGTGGCGCTGGCCGGGACGTCGTCGTCGTCGGTTCCCTTGAAGTGGTTCGTGCGCAGCGAGCCGTTTGCTGCGCTGGCGCCCTCCCCCGCCTTCGACGAGGAAATTACGCTGGCGCCCAGCGAGTCCCTGCGGCTGCAGCACCGGTACGTCTTCGTGGACCGGATCTGCGAGCGCGACGACATCGAGCGGATCGCGAAGGGCGCCTCCCTGTGAGCGGATCGCCGCGGCTCCCTCTCTTCCCGGGATCGGTCGGCATGAGCGACCTGCGGGTGTACGAGTGGGAGACCGACGACGGCCACCACGGCGGGACGCCGCACCTGCACACCGTGTCGAACGAGGGATACGTGGTGATCGGCGGATCAGGTGAGGTGCACACGCTCTCCTCCGAGGGCTATGCGCGGGATCCGCTGAGTGCCGGATCGGTGCTGTGGTTCAGCCCGGGGACGGTGCACCGGCTCATCAATACAGGGGACCTCCGCATCCTCACGGTCATGCAGAACTCAGGGCTGCCGGAGGCCGGCGACGCTGTGCTGACGTTTCCGCTCGAGATCGTTTCCCACGCCGAAAGGTACCGGTCAGCGGTCTCGTTGCCCGAGGGCACCGAGGCGGAGCGCGGCGAGGCGGCCCGCCGTCGTCGTGATCTGGCGATCGAGGGCTATGCGGAGTTGCTTTCAGCGCTGGAGGAAGGCGACCGCGGACCGCTCGACGCGTTCTACGCCGCAGCCTCCGCACTGGTGCAGCCCCGAGTGGAGGAGTGGACGAAGCTGTGGACGGACACGGTGCTTGCCGATGTCGAGACAACCCGGTCCCAGTTGGCAGCCCTTGCGGAAGGGGACGCTTCGCACCTGGGTGATGCCGCCGTCGTGCGTGCCGTGCCGAGGCCTGAGCCGCGCGCCTTCGGAATGTGCGGGCGCCTGGGGATCTGGGACGCCGACCGGCGCTGAACCCTGCGCATCGCTACCGCAAAAGTGCCGGTAAGCGGCACGATCGTGGGGACGTCCCCACGATCCTGACAATCACCGGCGCGTTTGCCTGCGAAGACGTTACCGCCCGGAACCCTTCATGCTTCCGGTGAGCAGCTCGCCTTCATCGCCGCTGACGAGGCACAGGATCTCGCGGTCACCATCGAACGCCCAACTGGCCTTTGTCGGCGTGAAGGATTCGAAATAGAGCGACGACTCCTCGTACTCCGTTCCTATGAACCCGGGGAATTCGTTGTAACAGAACTCTTCTGCCAGAGCGACGATCTCGGAGTCGCCGGGAAAATCGCCGTCGGGAAGATCGGTTGTGGCGTACGCTTCCAGATCGTGCTCGCTGCTGCAGGGCAGCACCGTGATCTCGGAGAAGCTGTAGCTTTCCTCCTCGGAGGCCTTTTCCTGTTCCTTGGGGTAGTTTGCGCAGTCGCCCACGCCGATGTTCATGGCGTCAAACTCCGCCGGCGCCGTCACCTGACCGGATTCATCGCGCTCAACCACGCCGGTATCCAGCGAGTAGCAGCCTGTAACGCCGAAGATGGCGCAGAAGGACAGCACCACCAGTGCCTTGCTTTTCATGATTCCCCCGAGAGATGCCGTGCGAACGAATTGAGAATAGAGCCCGACGGCGGCTTGAGACCCCTTCTGCGGGAAGACACGCCGGGATTGTTTGCGTGGATAGGCTTATCCGCATGACGCCCAGCGAGCAGCAGTGACCCACCATCCGGGTGCCGGCATCGGCGCCGTGTTTGTCCTGATCGCGGCGGTGCTGTGGGGAACCACCGGCACCGTTGCCAGCTTCGCGCCAGGCGTCGGCCCGCTCGCTATCGGCGCGGCGGCAATGGGGGT
>NZ_JAROKN010000097.1:0-6335 GCF_029455255.1 Arthrobacter vasquezii
CCCGCCGGTGGCGGTTTCGGCAAGGGCGGCCGCGGTCGCGGCGGCACTGCCGGTGCTTTCGGCAAGGGTGGAGCCGGCCGCGGCAAGCAGCGCAAGTCGAAGCGGGCAAAGCGGCAAGAGCTTGAGCAGATGTCAGCTCCATCGTTGGGCGGCGTCAGCGTTCCCCGCGGCGACGGCAACACTGTTGTCCGGCTGCGTCGCGGATCGTCGATCACCGACTTCGCCGAGAAGATTGATGCGAACGCCGCAGCACTGGTTACCGTTCTGTTCCACCTCGGTGAGATGGCCACAGCAACCCAGTCCCTGGACGAAGCGACCTTCGAGGTACTGGGCGGCGAGCTCGGCTACAAGATCCAGGTTGTGTCGCCGGAAGACGAGGAGCGCGAGCTGCTCGACAACTTCGACATCAACCTGGATGCTGAACTTGCGGCCGAGGGTGACGAGCAGCTTGAAGCACGTCCCCCCGTAGTGACCGTTATGGGCCACGTCGACCACGGTAAAACCCGTCTGCTGGATGCGATCCGCAAGTCGAACGTCGTGGCCGGCGAACACGGCGGCATCACCCAGCACATCGGTGCGTACCAGATCGACCATGAGCACGAGGGCGACAACCGTCCCATCACCTTCATTGACACCCCGGGTCACGAGGCGTTCACCGCCATGCGTGCCCGTGGCGCGAAGGTTACCGACATCGCTGTGCTTGTTGTGGCAGCGGATGACGGCGTCATGCCGCAGACCGTCGAGGCGTTGAACCACGCCCAGGCGGCCGGCGTGCCGGTTGTCGTGGCGGTGAACAAGATCGACAAGGAGGGCGCCAACCCGGACAAGGTCAAGGGCCAGCTCACCGAGTACGGACTGGTCCCCGAAGAGTATGGCGGCGACACCATGTTCGTGCACGTCTCGGCGCTGCGCGGCGAGGGAATCGACGAACTGCTCGAAGCGGTTCTGCTGACCGCCGATGCCGCACTTGACATGCGCGCAAACCCGAACAAGGACGCCCGCGGTATCGCGATCGAGGCAAACCTCGACAAGGGCCGCGGTGCGGTTGCTACCGTGCTGGTCCAGTCCGGAACGCTGGTTGTCGGAGACACCATTGTCGCGGGCATCGCGCACGGCCGTGTCCGCGCAATGTTCAACGAGAACGGCGACAACGTCACCGAGGCGGGCCCGTCCCGTCCGGTCCAGGTACTGGGTCTGTCCACGGTTCCCCGTGCCGGCGATACGTTCCTCGTCACCCCGGACGAGCGCACGGGCCGCCAGATCGCCGAGAAGCGCGAGGCAGCAGATCGCAACGCGGCCCTGGCCAAGCGCCGCAAGCGCGTCAGCCTGGAAGACTTCGACCAGGCCGTGGCCGAGGGCAAGGTTGACACTCTCAACCTCATCCTCAAGGGCGATGTCTCCGGTGCCGTGGAGGCGCTCGAGGACTCGCTGCTCAAGATCGACGTCGGCGAGGGAGTCGCACTGCGCGTCATCCACCGCGGTGTCGGTGCGATCACGCAGAACGACGTCAACCTGGCAACGGTGGACAACGCGATCATCATCGGGTTCAACGTCAAGCCGGCCGAACGTGTGGCTGACCTCGCTGAGCGCGAAGGCGTGGACCTGCGCTTCTACTCGGTCATCTATGGAGCCATCGATGACATTGAGCTTGCACTCAAGGGCATGCTCAAGCCGGAGTATGAGGAAGCGCAGCTCGGTACCGCGGAAATCCGGGAGGTCTTCCGGTCTTCGAAGTTCGGCAACATCGCGGGCTCGATTGTCCGTTCCGGTGTTATCCGCAGGAACACGAAGGCACGTCTGATCCGTGACGGAGTGGTGGTTGGCGACAACCTCAGTGTTGACACGCTTCGCCGCTTCAAGGACGACGCCACCGAGGTCCGCACGGACTTCGAGTGTGGTATCGGGCTCGGATCGTTCAATGACATCAGGGAAGGCGACACCATCGAGACCTACGAGATGCGTGAGAAGCCTCGGGTCTAGGCCCGTATCGGGTGGGTCCGCTGCTCGCAGCGGGCCCATCCAGCCCATACCGGCGATCGACGCATGAGCGCTCGATCGCCGTTGCAGCTCCCCTGGGGGAGGAAGTAAGGAGAAGTCATGGCAGACGCCGCACGCGCTGCACGGCTGGCACAGCGCATCAAGGTCATCGTTGCGGAGGCCCTTCGCCGCCGGGTGAAGGACCCTCGGCTGGAAGCGGTCACCGTTACTGACGCCCGTGTTACCAACGATCTGCAGCATGCCACCATCTACTACACAGTGTTCGGTGAGTCCGAAGAGCAGGCAGCAGTGCATAAGGCACTCGAGTCGGCCAAGGGCGTCCTCCGTTCTGAGGTGGGTCGGAACATCACCGCACGACTGACTCCCACGTTGGAGTTCGTGCCGGACGAGATCCCGGTCAACGCAAGCCATCTGGAGGAACTGCTCCGGACCGCCAAGGAACGGGACGCCGAGGTGGCCGAACTCGCGAGGAAGGCCGCCTTCGCCGGCGACGCCGATCCTTACCGCAAGCCAAGCGAGGACGACGAGCAGGAAGACTCCCTCTAGTCTCCACCCGCCGCGGGATTCAGCGTTTGGGAAGCCTGCTCACTCCGGTGAGCAGGCTTTCCCTGTCTGTGCACAGCGCAATCCGGATCCAACCCTCGCCCTGTGAGCCGAAGGCCGTTCCGGGCGCGACGGCGACCCCCTGCTCCGCGAGGAACGTGCGGACCCAGCTGCGTACATCTCCGCCGGTGGCGTGGGACATATCAGCCCATAGGTAAAAGGCCCCCTGCGCTTCGAGGTACTTGATGTTGAGCGAAGACAGCTCTGCCGCCGCTGCATCCCTGTTTGAACGGTAGTGGTGCGCCGCTGTTTCCACGTAGTCGGTGGGACCCGTGAGCGCAGCAATTGCCGCGTACTGCTGGGCCGCACCGACACAGGACACAATCGACTCCATCACTGCGTTGAATTCGGCACCGAGCCCCTCCGGCAGTACAAGCGCACCGATGCGCAGACCTGTCAGCCCGAACGTCTTTGAGAGGGTGAGCGAAGTCAGCACCCGCGTGGCATCAAATCGTGCAGGGCTCACGTGGGGAACGCCGTAGGTGAAGGCCTCATAGCATTCATCCGACAGAATCCAGAGGTCGTGACGTTGCGCGAAGCGCACCAGATCTCGCGTGAGTTCCTCGCTGAAGACGGCTCCCAGCGGGTTGGACGGCGAGTTCAGCACGAGGAGGCGGGTACGCGAACTTACAAGCTCCTCGAGGTCGCTGATGTGAGGTTGGAATCCGTTCTCAGGACGAAGCGGGTAGCTGACGGGACGGGCATGAACCAATTGCGCGGTCATGGCAAAGGTCGGGTATCCCGGATTGGGAATCAACACCTCGTCGCCGGCGTCAAGCAGCATGCTCATGGCAAGGTGCAGTCCCTGCTGCGCGCCTGCAGTCACGTAGACCCGGTGTTGTGTCACGTCCATGCGGTTTCGGCGGCCGAACCACTCCGCGAAGCTCCGCCGCAAAGGAGCGATACCTTCGTTCGGGGTGTAGTTGGTGTCATCGCGATCCAACGCCGCCATCCCCGCGTCCAGGATGTGGCGTGGAACCGGAAACGCCGGTTCGCCGATGCTGAGGACAATTGCGTTCGGCGTAGCCCAGGCAGCCTGGGTGATCTCCCTGATCTGATTTGAGGGGAGTTGCTCGATGTGCTTTGCAATGGACGGCATAGGGGCATCGTAGCGGTGAGGGTTGGCTCGCCACTGACACCTATACTGGGAGGCGTGAATTCGGGGCAGGTCCACTCAGGACTAGTGATAGTGGACAAGCCGCAGGGCTGGACCAGCCATGACGTTGTGGGCAGGATGCGGCGGCTTGCCGGCACCCGCAAAGTGGGACACGCAGGTACCCTCGATCCGATGGCCACCGGAGTGCTCGTGGTTGGGATCAACCGGGCTACCCGCCTTCTGACCTATGTTGTCGGCACCTCAAAGACCTACACCGCAACCATCCGTCTGGGTCAGTCGACTGTCACTGATGACGCCGAGGGAGAAGTGACAGCTGAAACTTCCGCCGGGGCGGTTCCGGCCTCAGCGATTCGCGCCGCAGTCGAGGAGCTGACCGGTTCCATCAGCCAGGTTCCCAGCAGCGTGAGCGCCATCAAGGTCAACGGCGAACGCGCCTATAGCCGGGTACGGTCGGGCGAGGAGGTTGTCTTACCGTCGCGTCCAGTCATCGTGCACAGCTTCGACATTGCCGATATCCGGCGCGAGAACGACGGAGCAGTCCAGGACCTCGATGTGACGGTCAGCTGCAGTTCCGGAACCTACATCCGTGCCCTGGCGAGGGACCTGGGCGCAGCCCTTGGCGTGGGAGGCCACCTGACAGTGCTTCGCCGCATGGAGGTGGGCCCTTATACGTTGGCCCAGGCATCCACGCTGGAGGAACTCGCCCAGGACTTCCGGCTTCTCGGCATTGACGAAGCTGCCCGTGCGCTGTTTCCTGTGCGCGAGTTGAGTTCCACCGAGGCGCTGGACCTTTCCCACGGACGGCGTATCAGCGCGAGCGCCGGTGGTGACTGTGGCGGTTCGCCCAGGAATGATGCCGGCGACCAGCGGCCCGTTGCTGCCTTTGCCCCTGATGGTGCGCTGATCGCGCTCCTCGAGAATCGGGGGAGTGAGGCGAAGCCGGCGCTGGTCTTCGCGCCGGGACAGGCCGGCAGCTGATGGTCGTCGACGGATTTTTCATCGCCGGTACTGTGGTGTGCCTGATCTCAACCTTGATCTGCGTTGGTGCTGCCGTGATCAGGCAACCTCCCAACGATGTGACCATCCTTACTGTGGCGGCTGTGGAACTGTTCCTTCTCGTCTACGCGGTGGCCGGGATTGTTCGGCAGGTAGGCGGGGAGACTGTCACCGGTGAGCTGTGGGAGTTCTGGGGTTACCTGCTCACCGCGCTGCTGGTTCCAGTGGGCGCGTTCTGGTGGGCAATCCTTGAACGTTCACGCTGGAGCAATCTGGTCCTCGGCGCAGTGGGCCTCACCATCTTCGTGATGTTGTACCGGATGGAACAGATATGGGACGGGGCGGTGCCGGCGTGAACCTGCACAGTAAGCCGGCCGGATCTGCGGGGACGTTGAGCCGCGGGCCCGGTAGGCTGCTCATCGCCGTGTACGGCGTTTTCGCCCTGGCGGCCACAGCGCGCGCGGCCTTCCAGATCGCTACCAAATTCTCCGAGGCTCCGCTCGCCTACACGTTGACGGCGTTTGCGGCCCTCGTCTATGTCTTTGCGACCGTATCCCTGAGCCGCTCGGGACGGCGCTGGTACCGGCTGTCCGTCGCTGCCGTGGGAATCGAGCTGGTGGGGGTGCTCACCATCGGCACACTCAGCGTCGTCGACCCTGTCCTCTTTCCAGCGGACACCGTGTGGTCGGTATACGGCAGGGGTTACGGATTTGTTCCCTTGATCCTGCCTGTGCTGGGCCTTTGGTGGCTGTATCGCCACCGCCGCACGGTAGCTACCTGAGGCCTGCCGGGCACAGGGTCGTCCGGGGTGAGAAGATGAATTGTGCAGGCCTTGCCCGGCCGAACCGTCGACCACAGAGGGAACACCATGAACAGCAACACCCCTGACAACCCGCAGCCGGAGCGTCGCAGTTCTTCCGCGGATACGGGAAAGGGCCCAGCGGGCTCACACGGCTCGGACCAGACCTCCGCTTCGGGCCGCCCCGCTGCAAAACAACCCGCGACAGGTGGCACCACGGCGAAGACCTCGAAGAAGGACTCAGCGAAATCCGACAAAACCGGGAGTGACTGGAGCGTCTTCCGGACGGTGGTAGTGCTCGTCGGACTCGTTATTGCCGGCTTCGGGGGCTACTACCTGATTACCGGCACCGCCGGGCTGCCGGAAACCGGGGACGGTCCAGTGAACCCGACACTCGAGAACCAGTTCCGGTTCTTCGCCGCGATGATGATCGGCGTGGGCGCCGCTTTCGTGACCATCGCGATCAAATTCCAGTGGGCAAACATGCTGTGGCTGGTTTGCCTCATGGTATTCATCGGCGGAATCGGGCGGGTCCTTTCCTGGGCCTTCTCGGGGACTCCGCACTTTCTGTTGATCATTCTCATGGTTGTCGAGCTGGCATTCCCCGCAGCGCTGCTGGTGTGGCACCGCTACATCGCCAAGACCAGCGAACTGCGCAGGGAGTACGCAGCCCGCCCTTAGCATGGGACGCTGCCACTGACCCTACGCGTGGATTCCCGTCCCCGGCGCAGGCAGGCAAGGCCCGCTCCGAGCAGTACCAGCGCCGCTCCGGCGGTGACCTCAGCGCGAACTCCCGCCTGAGCCAGCTCGGGGCGGTGCGGC
>NZ_JAROKN010000098.1:0-6075 GCF_029455255.1 Arthrobacter vasquezii
CCGGCGAGCTTGTCCAGCCAGCCGCGGGCAGCCCAGGCGACCGGCCAGGAGTACCAGCCGTTTTCCCCGCCGATGCCTTCGATCACTTTCCAGACCGCGGGAGCGGGTGCGCTGGAGCGGAAGGTGCGCTCGTCCTTATAGACCGTGTGGCCGGCCCACTGGGGGTCCGAGGGAAGCGGATCCGCGACAGCGTCGCGCTGCGAAGCTCCCGCCCAACTCGTTTCCACCTCACCGGCGCTCATTTTGTTCAGGGCGAGGTCGACGGCGGCGCGATAATCGGTCAATCCGCCCTCTGGGTGCGGCACATACTCATGAATGTCTGCTTCGGCGGTGACCGCGTCGTGCTGGAGGGATTCAATCAGCGGCATCGCCATAGCCCGCGGGATGGGGGTCACGAGGTTCACCCAGTGCCCGGCCAGTCGCGGAGTAAGCACCGGCAGCGCCAGGACCGTTCGACCGGGCAGACCGGCGGCTTCCGCATAGCGCTTCATCATGTCCGCGTAGGTCAGGACGTCTCCGGAACCGATGTCGAAGGTCCGGTTGAGCCCCTCCGGCAGGTCCAATGCGCCGAGGAGGTAGTGGATGACGTCACGCACGGAGATGGGTTCGATGCGGTTCAGTACCCACTTCGGCGCGGGCATGACCGGCAGTACATCGGCCAGGTGCCTGATCATCTCGAAGGACGCGGAGCCGGAACCGATGACGACGCCGGCCTGGAAAGCGATGGTGGGAACGCCCGATGCCAGCAACACGTCACCCACGGCCACGCGGGAGCGCATGTGCGTTGAGAGCTTTACACCCTGCGGGTGGAGACCGCCGAGGTAGACGATGCGCTTGACGGAAGCCTGCGAGGCAGCCTTGGCGACGGTCGATGCGATCTGCGCTTCCCGCTCCTCGAACCCCCGTCCGGAGCCCATGGAGTGCACGAGGTAATAGAGCGTGGAGACGCCCTCGCTTGCACGGTTCATAGTTTCGGCGTCCTGCAGATCGCCTTCGACCACCTCGACCTGCGCTGCCCACGGTACGTCCCGCAGCTTCTGGGGTGACCGCACAACCACGCGGACCCGCCGGCCGTCTTCGACCAGCCGGGAGACGAGCCGACCTCCGATATATCCAGTGGCGCCCGTTACCAGAACAAGATCATCATTGCGCATAGGGGTCAGACTACGCGCCCAGCCTGAGTGGCAACCCGGCGGCTAACGAGAAAGGCTCCTGACCGGCGAAAACGCAGGTCAGGAGCCTATTTGCTCCCCCGACTGGACTTGAACCAGTAACCCTTCGATTAACAGTCGAATGCTCTGCCAATTGAGCTACGGGGGAAAGCAGCAGAAACAACTTTACATAGGAAAACCGGGTAAGTGAAATTGGCCGGCTGCTAGTCCGAGCGCAGGGCGCGGCGTTCCATTTCGAGCTCCATCAGCTCCCGGTTCAGTTGCTGAAAGAGGGATGGATCAGCCGCCGGATCGAGCCTCTGCAGTGAGCTCAGCTTCTCTGCCTTCAGCCGGGTGATGCGCAGCTCCGAGAGCCTGCTGAGGATGTCTCGGCAGTACGCGGCCATCCCCTCTCCATCCGTCGCGGGCAGCGGCGTCACGGCGAGTTCGCTCACATAACCACGCAGCATGTCGGGAACCTCCTGGCGCACCCGTTCCACCCAGTTCGATGCGGAGTCGGCTCTGTCTCTCCCTGCAGTTCCGGCAGCACGCACTGCATCATGCAGCGCGGCGTAGGCGGGCACGGAGAAGCGGGAATCAGAAAAACGGTCCCACTGGTCCTGATCAAGCAGTTGCGGATACTGGAGAACCACCTCGAGCGCTTCGCGCTCCATCCGTGCAACAGGATCACGCGGATCTGGACGCCGGAACTGCGGCACTTCTTCCACCAATTCAGGGCCGCTGCCCGGTGCCTGGGCGGGTTGGCGGCTCTGCGGGTTCTGTGCACCCTGCTTGCCATCCTGTGCCGGTTGGGTTGCCCGCTTTGCCGCGGCCGTGACCGCGCGCGCCACCTGGTCCTCGCCAACGAATTGCATGCCGAGCCACCGGGACAGTTCCCGGGTGTAGACCGACCTCAGGGACACATCGCGGATGTTGGCCACGATGGGAGCCGCGTGCCGTAGCGCTTTTGTCTGGCCCTCGCCGGTGGAGAGATCGAACTGGTCAAACGATGCTTTGATGGCGAACTCAAACAGCGGGCGCCGGGTGCTGATGAGGTCCTGAACGGCCTGGTCCCCCGCGGTCTGTCGCAGCTCGCAGGGGTCAGCGCCGTCAGCGCCGACCGCCACATAAGTCTGCGCGTTGAACCGCTGATCCTCCTCGAAGGCGCGCAGTGCCGCTTTCTGCCCGGCGGCGTCGCCATCGAAGGTGAAGATGACCTCTCCGCCGGTGCCGTCGTCCGACAGGAGCCGGCGCGCGATCTTGATGTGCTCGGCACCGAAGGCCGTGCCGCAGGTGGCTACGGCGGTGCCTACTCCGGCGAGGTGGCACGCCATGACGTCGGTGTAGCCCTCCACCACCACGAGCTGACGTGACTTTGCGATCTCCCGTTTGGCGAGATCGATTCCGTACAGGACCTGCGACTTCTTGTAGAGGGTGGTCTCAGGGGTATTCAGGTACTTGGGCCCCGGGTCATCCTCATACAGCTTGCGTGCGCCGAATCCCACGGTGTCCCCGGTGATGTCCCGAATGGGCCACATCAGCCTGCCCCGGAAGCGGTCGTAGAGCCGGCCCGAGTTGTTGGACGAAACACTGAACATGCCGGTCAGCTTCAGCTCGTCCAGGAGAAACCCGCGGCCGGTCAGGTGATTGAGCAGGCCGTCCCACCCCTGGGGCGCGTAGCCGACGCCGAAGTGTTCAGCGGCGGCCCGGTCGAAGCCGCGCTCCTGCAGGAAAGCGCGGCCGGTCGCCGCCTCTGGTGTCAACAGTTGGTCGCGGTAGAATTCCGCAGCAATCTTGTGTGCATCGAGGAGGCGCTGCCGCTTGCCGGAATCCTCGCGCCGGGGGCCGGTTCCGCCATCCTCATAGCGCAGTTCGAAAGAGATGCGTGCGGCCAGCTTTTCAACCGTCTCCGCGAAGGACGTGTGATCCATCTTCTGCACGAAGGAAATGACATCACCACCTTCACCGCATCCGAAGCAGTGATAGGAGCCCATGTGCGGACGGACATGGAACGACGGCGACCGCTCATCGTGGAAGGGGCAGAGACCTTTCCAGGACCCCACACCGGCGGACTTCAGGGTGACGTACCCGTCCACCACTTCCTTGATGTCGGTGCGCTGGCGAACCTCATCGATGTCTTCACGCTTGATGAGTCCGGCCATATTATCCAGTCTAGTGTTCGGTCTCCGGTTCCGCCGTCCGGTAGCCCGGCCCTGTGAATACCGCTATCCGGGCGTGTGCATAACCTCTACCAGAGCGCGGGAACGGGCCCGACAACCCTTTCGTGCAGGGCGAGGGCGGAGGCATCCGTCAGGGATGCCACCTGGTCGATCACCACGCGGAGGCGGGCGTCGTCGTCGTCCGCCTGGCGCCAATCGGAGGCGAACATGGGCTCAAGGAAGCTGTCCCCTGCGGCGGCCATCTGTTGCACCAGCGAGGACAGCACCTCACGTTGCCGCTCATAAATGGGCTGGCGGTGGACGCTGGTCATCACGTAGGTGGTTGCAAGGCCCTTCATCACCGCGATCTCGGTGACCGTGTCCTCGGGAACCACCATCTCGGCGGCGTACCGGGTGAGCGGGTCGGTGCCGTAAATGCCCCGTGTTGTCTGCAGTGCACTGAGGCAGAAACGACCGATCAGCTGGCTGGTCATGTTTTTCAGCGCGGCCATGGCTTTGCGGCTGCCGTCAGCCTCGCGAACCCAGACGTCCGTTGCTTCCAGCCGTGCGAGCGCAGCGTCGACGGCGGCCGGATCGGAGTGCGGCAGGTACCACTGCTGGGTGTACCCGACAACGCGGGCGCGGTGGTCGGGGTTGTCCATCCACTTGAGCTGGAAGTGACCGGCCACGATGGCGTCTTCGACGTCATGGACGGAGTAGGAGATGTCATCGGCCAGGTCCATGACCTGCGCTTCAAGGCAGGACCGGCCGGCCGGTGCCCCCTGCCGCAGCCAGGTGAAGACGGGGAGATCGTCCTCATAGGCGCCGAACTTCGAGGTGCGGTGTCCGTGGATTACCGGCGCGTTCACAGCAGTCCACGGGTACTTGCACGCGGCATCGAGGCTGGCTCGGGTGAGGTTGAGCCCGGCCGGTTCGCCGTCGGCACGGATGACTTTGGGCTCAAGCCGGGTCAGGAGCCGAAGTGTCTGTGCGTTGCCCTCGAACCCGCCGATGGAGTGCGCCAGGTCATTCAACGTGGCCTCGCCGTTGTGCCCGAACGGAGGATGTCCAAGATCGTGGGAGAGGCAGGCGGCGTCGACGATGTCCGGGTCGCAGCCGAGGGAGCGACCCAGCTCCCGCCCCACCTGCGCCACCTCGAGGCTGTGGGTCAATCGGGTCCGCACGAAGTCGTCAGTATCGGGGGCGACCACCTGCGTCTTCGCGCCAAGCCGTCTCAACGCCGAGGAGTGGAGGACGCGTGCGCGGTCACGCTCAAAGTGCGTACGATGCAGGCTCTTGGGCGCTTCATCGACCCAGCGCTGCATGTCCGCATCCGTGTAGCCGGGAGTAATCGGCGCTGCATTGCCGACGGGGGAATTCTGCATGTGCTCAGCCGCCCTATCCACCCGATATGTCGACTTCCGCCGCGGCGATGTCCGCCTGCTGTTCAGGATTGAGCTGGCGGGCCTCGAGCCACTTGTCCGGCAGCGACGTGCGCTTGGGTGATCCCGCACGCCCGCGCGGTCCTTCGGCGTCAGTGCCGGGATACGGAGACGTGCGGTCCAGTTGATCGAGCAGACCGCGCAGAACCTCGAGCGTGGGTACGGCGGCGAGCGCTGCACGCAATTCTCCACCCACCACGTAGCCCTTGAAGTACCAGGCCATGTGCTTGCGGATGTCGCGCAGCGCCATCATCTCGTTGCCGAAGGTGTCCACCAGCAGCTCCGCGTGGCGGTACACCGTGTCCGCCACCTGCCCGAGCCCGGGCTGGTGCCGCTCATCCCTGCCCTCGAAGGCGTTCATGAGGTCACCGAACAGCCACGGCCTACCCTGGCAGCCACGGCCTACCACGACGCCGTCAACACCAGTCTGCTGAACCATGCGGATTGCGTCTTCCGCACTCCAGATATCACCGTTTCCCAGTACCGGAACATCCGGCAGGGCCTCACGCAGCTCGGCGATGGCGTTCCAGTCGGCTTTGCCGGAGTAGAACTGGGAGGCAGTGCGTCCATGCAGCGCAACGGCGGCCACGCCGGCATCGCGCGCGATCTTGCCTGCCTCACGGAAAGTCAGGTGATCCTCGTCGATGCCTTTGCGCATCTTGATGGTCAACGGGATGTTCCCCCGCGAAGCTTCCCGGACGGCCGTCTGCACGATGCCGGTGAAGAGGTCGAGCTTCCACGGAAGCGCCGCTCCGCCGCCCTTCCGGGTGACCTTCGGGACCGGGCAGCCGAAGTTCAGGTCAATGTGGTCCGCGCGGTCTTCCTCGACGAGGATACGAACGGCGGCTCCGACGGTCTTGGGGTCCACGCCGTACAGCTGGACGGAGCGCACCAATTCATCCTCGTCATGGGAGATGATGCGCAGGGACTCCGGATTGCGTTCGACGAGGGCGCGGGACGTCACCATTTCGGAGACGTACAGGCCGCCGCCGTACTCGCGGCACAGCCGGCGGAACGCTGTATTGGTGATGCCGGCCATGGGAGCGAGAACCACAGGGGTATCGACGGTTATCCCGCCCAGGCGCAGCGGCGGCAGGTCGAGCCGCGTGGAGGTAGTAGTCGGTGCAATGCTCACCCAACCATTGTCGCAAGACAGGGCAAATCGAGGGGCGTCAGCCCTCCCTCTGCTCGCGCAGCTCCCTGCGCTGACTTCGGGTAGTCTCAGCCGCATCTGAGCGTTGGCTATCGCTGAGCTGGCCCCGAGCCATAGGAAACCGCCCATAACGACGGCGACAATCACAGTGACGGTGCTGGGTTGGGAAC
>NZ_JAROKN010000099.1:0-1779 GCF_029455255.1 Arthrobacter vasquezii
CTGGTTTTTTGGCTGGTTTCGAATTTTGTGCAGCATGGGCTTCTCTTTTTCCGGGGGGTTTGTGTTGTGTTCGTAGTTTTTTACGGAGAGTTTGATCCTGGCTCAGGATGAACGCTGGCGGCGTGCTTAACACATGCAAGTCGAACGATGATCCCTAGCTTGCTGGGGGGATTAGTGGCGAACGGGTGAGTAACACGTGAGTAACCTGCCCTTGACTCTGGGATAAGCCTGGGAAACTGGGTCTAATACTGGATATGACTGACTATCGCATGGTGGTTGGTGGAAAGCTTTTGTGGTTTTGGATGGACTCGCGGCCTATCAGCTTGTTGGTGGGGTAATGGCCTACCAAGGCGACGACGGGTAGCCGGCCTGAGAGGGTGGACGGCCACACTGGGACTGAGACACGGCCCAGACTCCTACGGGAGGCAGCAGTGGGGAATATTGCACAATGGGCGCAAGCCTGATGCAGCGACGCCGCGTGAGGGATGAAGGCCTTCGGGTTGTAAACCTCTTTCAGTAGGGAAGAAGCGAAAGTGACGGTACCTGCAGAAGAAGCGCCGGCTAACTACGTGCCAGCAGCCGCGGTAATACGTAGGGCGCAAGCGTTATCCGGAATTATTGGGCGTAAAGAGCTCGTAGGCGGTTTGTCGCGTCTGCCGTGAAAGTCCGGGGCTTAACTCCGGATCTGCGGTGGGTACGGGCAGACTTGAGTGATGTAGGGGAGACTGGAATTCCTGGTGTAGCGGTGAAATGCGCAGATATCAGGAGGAACACCGATGGCGAAGGCAGGTCTCTGGGCATTAACTGACGCTGAGGAGCGAAAGCATGGGGAGCGAACAGGATTAGATACCCTGGTAGTCCATGCCGTAAACGTTGGGCACTAGGTGTGGGGGACATTCCACGTTTTCCGCGCCGTAGCTAACGCATTAAGTGCCCCGCCTGGGGAGTACGGCCGCAAGGCTAAAACTCAAAGGAATTGACGGGGGCCCGCACAAGCGGCGGAGCATGCGGATTAATTCGATGCAACGCGAAGAACCTTACCAAGGCTTGACATGAACCGGAACGGCGCAGAGATGTGTCGGCCACTTGTGGCCGGTTTACAGGTGGTGCATGGTTGTCGTCAGCTCGTGTCGTGAGATGTTGGGTTAAGTCCCGCAACGAGCGCAACCCTCGTTCCATGTTGCCAGCGGGTTATGCCGGGGACTCATGGGAGACTGCCGGGGTCAACTCGGAGGAAGGTGGGGACGACGTCAAATCATCATGCCCCTTATGTCTTGGGCTTCACGCATGCTACAATGGCCGGTACAAAGGGTTGCGATGCTGTGAGGTGGAGCTAATCCCAAAAAGCCGGTCTCAGTTCGGATTGAGGTCTGCAACTCGACCTCATGAAGTCGGAGTCGCTAGTAATCGCAGATCAGCAACGCTGCGGTGAATACGTTCCCGGGCCTTGTACACACCGCCCGTCAAGTCACGAAAGTTGGTAACACCCGAAGCCGGTGGCCTAACCCTTTTGGGGGGGAGCCGTCGAAGGTGGGACCGGCGATTGGGACTAAGTCGTAACAAGGTAGCCGTACCGGAAGGTGCGGCTGGATCACCTCCTTTCTAAGGAGCGCCTACAACTGTTTGCATCCTGCGTTGTGTGGGGTGTGGGGGTTGTCAGGAGTATGCCCATTGCGCAGGCGTTTGTTCTGCGGTGGGTGCTCATGGGTGGAATATCAATGAATAGGTGCCGGGTTGGTGCTGGTTGGTTTGAGTACGGGTCGCATGTTTTCTGTTCCG
>NZ_JAROKN010000099.1:1874-3778 GCF_029455255.1 Arthrobacter vasquezii
TTTGGGAAAGGGCTGGTTGGTTGCTGGTTCGGTAGTGTGTGGCACACTGTTGGGTCCTGAGGCAACAGGGGCTGGGTTTCTGCTGGGGATGAGTCGCACGGTTGTGTGGTTTGTTTCGGGTGGGGGTTTGGTTGGCTGGTGTTTCTGGTTTTCCTGGGCATTACCGCTCATGTCTTGATCCTGTTTGTTTGGGGTTGTGGGGTGTGGGTGGTGTGTTGACTGGGGTTGTTGTTTGAGAACTGCATAGTGGACGCGAGCATCTTAAATTTTGTGTATGCACGCAATCGTTTGGCATGGCCGGCTCTTTGGGGTTGGTTGTGTTGGTTGTGTGTGATCGTCAAGTTTTTAAGGGCACACGGTGGATGCCTTGGCATCAGGAGCCGAAGAAGGACGTGGGAATCTGCGATAAGCCTGGGGGAGTTGATAACCGAACTTTGATCCCAGGATGTCCGAATGGGGAAACCCCGCTCAGCGCGCGAGTGACTGGGTGACCCGTACCTGAACACATAGGGTGCGTGGGGGGAACGTGGGGAAGTGAAACATCTCAGTACCCACAGGAAGAGAAAACAATAGTGATTCCGTTAGTAGTGGCGAGCGAACGCGGATGAGGCTAAACCAGTGGTGTGTGATAGCCGGCGGGCGTTGCATCTCTGGGGTTGCGGGACTTTCCGTATCAGTTCTGCCGGACTGGTGAAGTGAGTGCAGGCGTATAGGTGAACGGGTTTGAAGGCCCGACCGGAGTGGGTGAGAGTCCCGTAGCTGTAATGCGTGCTGCCGCTTGGAGAGTATCCCAAGTAGTACGGGGCCCGAGAAATCCCGTGCGAATCTGCCAGGACCACCTGGTAAGCCTAAATACTCCCTGATGACCGATAGCGGACCAGTACCGTGAGGGAAAGGTGAAAAGTACCCCGGGAGGGGAGTGAAATAGTACCTGAAACCGTGTGCCTACAATCCGTCAGAGCGGGATTTTGTCCTGTGATGGCGTGCCTTTTGAAGAATGAGCCTGCGAGTTAGTGTTACGTCGCGAGGTTAACCCGTGTGGGGTAGCCGTAGCGAAAGCGAGTCTGAATAGGGCGAGTGAGTGGCGTGATCTAGACCCGAAGCGAAGTGATCTACCCATGGCCAGGTTGAAGCGACGGTAAGACGTCGTGGAGGACCGAACCCACTTCAGTTGAAAATGGAGGGGATGAGCTGTGGGTAGGGGTGAAAGGCCAATCAAACTTCGTGATAGCTGGTTCTCCCCGAAATGCATTTAGGTGCAGCGTTGCGTGTTTCTTGCCGGAGGTAGAGCTACTGGATGGCCGATGGGCCCTACAAGGTTACTGACGTCAGCCAAACTCCGAATGCCGGTAAGTGAGAGCGCAGCAGTGAGACTGTGGGGGATAAGCTTCATAGTCGAGAGGGAAACAGCCCAGACCACCAACTAAGGCCCCTAAGCGTGTGCTAAGTGGGAAAGGATGTGGAGTTGCTCAGACAACCAGGAGGTTGGCTTAGAAGCAGCCATCCTTGAAAGAGTGCGTAATAGCTCACTGGTCAAGTGATTCCGCGCCGACAATGTAGCGGGGCTCAAGTACACCGCCGAAGTTGTGGATTTCAAATGTTAGCCAAGCCGGAGACTTGTTCTCCTGAGTTCAGGCGTTTGGAGTGGTAGGGGAGCGTCGTGTGGGCAGTGAAGTCGCGGTGTAAACCAGCGGTGGAGCCTACACGAGTGAGAATGCAGGCATGAGTAGCGAAAGACGGGTGAGAAACCCGTCCGCCGAATGATCAAGGGTTCCAGGGTCAAGCTAATCTGCCCTGGGTAAGTCGGGACCTAAGGCGAGGCCGACAGGCGTAGTCGATGGACAACGGGTTGATATTCCCGTACCGGTGAAGAACCGCCCATACTGAACAAGGGATACTAACCA
>NZ_JAROKN010000099.1:3875-5816 GCF_029455255.1 Arthrobacter vasquezii
CACCCAAACCATTTTCCAGTGCCCTTCGGGGTCCGTGTTGATGGGGAGCGTGGGACCTGATCTTGGGAGGTAAGCGTATTAACAGGTGTGACGCAGGAAGGTAGTCGGGCCGGGCGATGGTTGTCCCGGTCTAAGGATGTAGGAGGGACCATAGGCAAATCCGTGGTCCTGGTTTTGATACCGTC
This sequence comes from Arthrobacter vasquezii, assembly GCF_029455255.1. Lineage (NCBI taxonomy): Bacteria > Bacillati > Actinomycetota > Actinomycetes > Micrococcales > Micrococcaceae > Arthrobacter > Arthrobacter vasquezii. Next base: position 4,061 of record NZ_JAROKN010000099.1, read on the forward strand.
TCTGAGACCCGATGGGCCCCGCTTTTTGGTGGGGATCCGATGATCCTATGCTGCCTAGAAAAGCATCGGCGTGAGGTTCCAACTGCCCGTACCCCAAACCGACACAGGTGATCAGGTAGAGAATACTAAGGCGATCGAGAGAATTATGGTTAAGGAACTCGGCAAAATGCCCCCGTAACTTCGGGAGAAGGGGGGCCCCAACCGTGAACCACACTTGCTGTGGGGAGGCGGATCGGGGCCGCAGAGACCAGGGGGAAGCGACTGTTTACTAAAAACACAGGTCCGTGCGAAGTCGCAAGACGATGTATACGGACTGACTCCTGCCCGGTGCTGGAAGGTTAAGAGGACCGGTTAGCTCACTTGTGGGCGAAGCTGGGAATTCAAGCCCCAGTAAACGGCGGTGGTAACTATAACCATCCTAAGGTAGCGAAATTCCTTGTCGGGTAAGTTCCGACCTGCACGAATGGAGTAACGACTTCCCCGCTGTCTCAACCATAAACTCGGCGAAATTGCACTACGAGTAAAGATGCTCGTTACGCGCAGCAGGACGGAAAGACCCCGAGACCTTCACTATAGTTTGGTATTGGTGTTCGGTGTGGCTTGTGTAGGATAGGTGGGAGACTGTGAAGCTTGGACGCTAGTTCAGGTGGAGTCATCGTTGAAATACCACTCTGGTCACTCTGGATATCTAACTTCGGCCCGTAATCCGGGTCAGGGACAGTGCCTGATGGGTAGTTTAACTGGGGCGGTTGCCTCCTAAAAAGTAACGGAGGCGCCCAAAGGTTCCCTCAGCCTGGTTGGCAATCAGGTGTCGAGTGTAAGTGCACAAGGGAGCTTGACTGTGAGAGAGACATCTCAAGCAGGGACGAAAGTCGGGACTAGTGATCCGGCGGTACATTGTGGAATGGCCGTCGCTCAACGGATAAAAGGTACCTCGGGGATAACAGGCTGATCTTGCCCAAGAGTCCATATCGACGGCATGGTTTGGCACCTCGATGTCGGCTCGTCGCATCCTGGGGCTGGAGTAGGTCCCAAGGGTTGGGCTGTTCGCCCATTAAAGCGGTACGCGAGCTGGGTTTAGAACGTCGTGAGACAGTTCGGTCCCTATCCGCTGCGCGCGTAGGAAATTTGAGAAGGGCTGTCCTTAGTACGAGAGGACCGGGACGGACGAACCTCTGGTGTGTCAGTTGTACTGCCAAGTGCACCGCTGATTAGCTACGTTCGGATGGGATAACCGCTGAAAGCATCTAAGCGGGAAGCCTGCTTCAAGATGAGATTTCCATACACCATTTGGTGTGAGAGGCCCCCAGCCAGACCACTGGGTTGATAGGCCGGATGTGGAAGCGAGGACTAACGACTCGTGAAGCTGACCGGTACTAATACGCCGATAACTTGACACCACACAAAACACGAATGCTACGCGTCCACTATGCGGTTCCCAACCAATAACACCGGTTACCAGGGAACACACAACACAATATTGACAATTACGTACAACTACACTGAACAGTTGTAACCACATACTTCCCACCCCACCACCGCTCACACCGGTACGGGGTCGGGTACAAGGGTTACGGCGGTCATAGCGTGGGGGAAACGCCCGGTCCCATTCCGAACCCGGAAGCTAAGACCCACAGCGCCGATGGTACTGCACCCGAGAGAGTGTGGGAGAGTAGGACACCGCCGGACAACACTTACGGAAAGGCCTCACCTTCACGGTGAGGCCTTTCCTGCTTTAAACCCACACCAACAACAC
>NZ_JAROKN010000009.1:0-87779 GCF_029455255.1 Arthrobacter vasquezii
CGGGCCTGGGCGAGCGCGCCGACCCGCTGCAGCTCGTCGAGGCTGTCAACCACGATGCGGCCGACCTCGAGATCGAGCGCACGGTTCAGCTCGGCGTCGGACTTGTTATTGCCGTGGAGTGCCAGCTGGCGTCCCTGCAGGCCGGCGCGTACCGCCACCGACAATTCACCACCGGACGCGGTGTCCAGGCGCAGACCCTCCTCCGATATCCAGTGCGCGACCTCCGAACAGAGGAATGATTTGCCCGCGTAGTAGACGTCCACTCCCCCGCACAGATCGCGGAATGCAGCATTGAATGCATCCCGGAAGTTCCGTGCCCGGGTGCGGAAATCCGTTTCCGATACCACGTACACGGGCGTCCCGAATTTCTCAGCGAGTTCGGTCACAGAAACACCGTCCACGGACACGGCGCCGCTTCGCGTCCTGGTGACAGTGGATGCCCACAACGCCGGGTTGAGCTCGTTGGCGTCAGCCGGGTAGGTAAGCCAGCCGGGAGCCAGAGGTGAGGCGGGCACGCTACATCCGTTCCGGCGCGGAGACGCCCAGCAGATCGAGGCCGTTGGCGAGCACCTGCGTCACGGCGTCATTCAGCCAGAGCCGGGTGCGGTTGGTGTCAGTGACCGGCTCATCACCCAAAGGCGTCACGCGGCAGGCGTCATACCAGCGGTGATACGCACCGGCAATGACCTCAAGATGCCGCGCAACCCGATGCGGCTCACGGAACTTCGCAGCCTGCGCCACAACGGCCGGGTAGGAACCGAGGTGGGCAAGCAGCTCACTGTCCGCCGGCTGGTCGAGGGCACCGGCGTCGAACGCCGAGCGGCCAACTCCGGCGGCGGCCGCGTTGCGTGCCACGGCGCAGGTGCGGGCGTGGGCGTACTGCACGTAGAACACCGGATTTTCGTTGGTGTTCTTCTTCAGCAGCTCCGGATCAAGGGACATCGCCGAATCAGCGGGAGACCTGCCGAGCGAGTACCGCAGCGCGTCCGCTCCCAGCCAGTCGAGGAGATCGCGGAGTTCGATGATGTTTCCGGCGCGCTTGGACAACCGGGCACCATTCACCGAAACCATCTGTCCGATGAGCACCTCGATATTGGCGTCCATGTTGTCTCCGGCGCAGGCGGCGATGGCCTTCAGGCGGCCGATGTAACCGTGGTGATCGGCACCGAGCAGGTAGATCTTCTCGGTGAAACCGCGGTCCTTCTTTGAGAGGTAGTACGCGGCATCCGAAGCGAAGTAGGTCGGCTCGCCGTTGGCGCGGATGAGGACGCGGTCCTTGTCATCGCCAAAATCGGTGGTGCGCAGCCAGACCGCACCGCCGTCGTCGAACACGTGGCCCTGCTCGCGCAGCCGGTCCACCGCCTGTTCAACAGCTCCGCCGGAGTGCAGACCTGTTTCGGAGAAGTAGACATCGAAGTGGACACGGAAAGCCGCCAGGGTCTCCTTGATATCATCCATCTGCGCGCGGTAGGCAATGTCCCGGATTACAGGCAACGCTTCGTCGTCGGGCAGGTCCGCGACCTCGGGGCGCTCAGCGAGCACCGTGCGTCCGAGATCGGCAATGTACTCACCCGGGTAGCCGCCCTCCGGCGTCGGCCGGCCCTTGACGGAAGCCAGCACGGACGCGGCAAAGTTATTCATCTGGGTACCGGCATCGTTGATGTAGTACTCCTTGGTGACATCCGCACCGCTCGCGATCAGCACGCGCGCAAGTGAGTCACCGAGGGCAGCCCAGCGGGTGTGCGCCAGATGCAGCGGGCCGGTGGGGTTCGCAGAGACGAATTCCATATTGATTGTGTGGCCTGCCAGCGCGGAGTTGGTCCCGTACACCGGGCCCGCCTCAACGATGTTCCGCGCCAATTCCCCGGCGGCGGCTGCGTCCACTCGGATGTTGAGGAATCCCGGACCCGCGATTTCCACGGAGGCAACGCCGTCGAGCGCGTCCAGGCGGCCCTTGAGCAGTTCCGCGAACGCACGCGGATTCATTCCGGCCTTCTTCGACAGCTGCAGCGCGATATTGGTGGCCCAGTCCCCATGCTCGCGGCTCTTGGGCCGCTCAACCCGCACCTCTGAGGGCAGCTCCACATCGATCTCGCCGGCAGCGACGGCGTCTTTCAGGCATGAGGAGATTGCGGAGGAGAGTTCTTCGGGAGTCACTCATCCAGCATAACGGCGCGGGTCTAATCCCCCGGATTCTGTGACGGACGCCTTACTCGGGGTTCATCCATACCGTGGCCCATCCGGAGTACTGCACTGAACCGAATCAAGTTCGCTAGCGTTGTACTTCGAGCGCAGACCGGCCCCAGCTGCGTCTGAAACCAAGGAGATTCTGTGACCCCCGCCGTAAACAAGCCATACCAGCGCTGGGCCCTGACGGGGCTCGCCGCCGTTTCCCTCCTGGGGTCGGCTGCCTGTGCTGCCAGCCCGACGCCGGCACCGGGCGCAGGTGGGGATGCCGCCAACGCAGCGGAACCGGACACCGCGGGGTCCGCAACCGGCGACTACGCCGACGGCACGTACTCGGCCACCGGCTCCTACCAGACCCCGGGCGGTGAGGAGGAGATCGGAGTAACGGTCACGCTCGCATCGGGCAGTGTCAGCGACGTACAGACAGAGCCGATGCCGAGCAATCCCACCACGGAGCTCTACCAGGGCAAATTCAGCAGCGGCATCGCGGAACAAGTCGTCGGAATGCCGCTCAGTGAACTGAACGTTGACAAAGTGTCCGGATCATCCCTGACCAGCGGCGGATTCAGCGACGCCATCGAGCAGATCAAGGGCGAAGCCGCACAGTGAGCCCCGCGGGCCAGTGGCAGCGGTTCAGCTTCGACGCCATCGGCACCGCCTGGCACATCGACACCCCTGCGGAGTTGTCGGCGAACGCGCTCGCCGTCGTCGTCCTTGCCGTTGAACAGTACGACGCCGTCTACTCCCGTTTTCGACCCGACTCACTCGTAGCGGCGCTCGCCGGGGGCGGCAGCATCACCCTTCCGCCGTCCGGTGAGGCGCTGGGCGATCTCTACCGGATGCTCTACCGGCTCACGACTGGCGCCATGTCTCCCCTGGTGGGAGGGTCCCTTGAACAACTGGGGTACGACGCCGGCTACTCCTTTGTGCCGCACGGCGGACCTGTGCCGGCGGCTGTCTGGGACGAGCAGTTCGAGTGGAGCGGGAGCACAATCCGGTCCGAGCGCCCGGTGACCCTGGATGTCGGCGCGGCCGGTAAAGGACAACTCGTTGACCTCGTGTCCACAGCACTGCACGACGCAGGCTACCCGGAGCACACCATTGACGCCGGCGGGGACATGCTGCACCGGGGGCCCACGCCGCTGCGGGTCGCCCTGGAGCACCCGTACACCGCTGATTCGGCGATCGGCGTGGTGGACCTCCAGGACCGCGCGCTGTGCGCATCCGCGTCCAACCGCCGCCGCTGGGCGGACGGCCTGCACCATGTCCTTGATGCCACAACCGGGCAATGCGTGGATACAGTGGTGGCTACCTGGGTACTGGCTGACGACGCGATGGTTGCGGACGCTCTCGCCACTGCCCTTTTCCTTGTTCCACCCGAGGTACTGCTGGCCGAGTTCGACTTCGACTACGTCCGGATCAGCTCCGAGGGACGCGCGCAGTATTCCCTATCCCTGGCAGGAGCGTTGTTCTAGATGGCCGGACGGCTGAAGTGGCTTAGCAGGTTCGACACGTTCCTCGGCCGCGCCACCATGTATCGGCTCGTACTGATCCTGCTGCTGATCCTGGCGGCGTACGCGTTTATCCTCTCTGCCCTCGGGCTTCTTGCCTTCACACCGGCGGAACTCGGCGTGACCTTTGCCACCGCTGTTATCACCTCGTGGGGCGGCACGCGCGTCATGGCGATGATGCTTCGTGCGCGCCCGCACACGGAATCCTCAGTCATCACCGGCCTGCTGCTCTTTTTCGTGATGTTCCCCTCTGACGACGCCAGCGGTGTGGCCGGAATTGCGCTGGCGGGGCTCCTGGCGTCCGCGTCGAAATACCTCATCGTCGTCCGCGGGCGGCACATCTTCAATCCGGCCGCGTTCGGAGCAGTGGCGGTAACGCTGCTGGGCCTTGGCGCCGCAGCCTGGTGGGCAGCCAATCCCGCCATGCTGCCGCTCGTGCTCCTCGCCACGCTCCTGATCCTCTACCGGACGCGGAAACTTCCGATGGGAGCCGTCTTCATCGTCCTCGCCGTCGGCATCCTGGTGGTGCGCCTCGCCGCCGGCGGCACTGATCCTGCCGCTGCCCTGCAGTTGGTCTTTGTGTCGTACCCCGTGCTTTTCCTGCTCGGTTTCATGCTGACCGAACCGCTGACCCTCCCGCCCCGGCGCTGGCAGCAGTTGCTCGTTGCGGGCGTCGTCGCAGTAGTACTGGCGCTGCAGATCAGTATCCCGCCGGTGTTCCTCGGGCCGGAGTACGCCCTGCTGATCGGAAACGCCGTCGCTTTCGGCATGGGCCAGCGGCGGCGCATCCGCCTGCGTTTCGAGGGATCGCGGCAGTTGACCCCGACCAGCGCGGAGGTCTCCTTCATTCCGGACAAACCCGTCCGGTTCGAACCCGGCCAGTACATGGAACTCACCCTTCCGCATGCGCGGGCGGACCGGCGCGGCTTCCGCCGCATCTTCAGTATCAGTTCAGCGTCCGACGACGGAACGGTCCGTTTTGGCCTGCGACTCTCGGACCCGCCCAGTTCCTTCAAGGCAGCACTGCTGAATCTCAGGCCCGGCGCTCACGTCGATGCAACGAGTGTTGCGGGTGACTTCCTCCTTCCTGCCGATCCGTCAGTGCCGCTGATGCTGTTCGCAGGAGGTATCGGCGTCACGCCGTTCCTCAGCCAACTGCGCTCGCCTGCAGGAGCAGAACGCGACATCATCCTCATCTATGTTGTGAGCGCGCCGGACGAGCTCGGCCATGTCGACGAGCTGGCCAACTTCCGGGTGGTGCTGTTTTGTCCCGGAGAGCCGGGACCACTGCCCGCTGCCTGGACGCACGGCGGCGGAAGCTTCCCCAGCGCCGATGAACTGCGCTCCCTTGTTCCGGACCTTGACCGGCGGCGCGTCTATCTGTCGGGTTCCCCGAGTACTCTCGCGCGGGCCAAACCCGTCATCCGCGACGCCGGCGGCAGGTCCATCCGAACCGACGCTTTCCTCGGTTACTAGCGCTTTTCCGGCACTGCCGGCAGGGGTTTCGTTCCGCCAACTTTTCCCTGCTAAGCTTCATAAGTCCCTTTCGACCAGCGGTTAACACCGGTTGGCCGTGCCCTCGTAGCTCAGGGGATAGAGCGTCTGCCTCCGGAGCAGAAGGTCGTAGGTTCGAATCCTATCGAGGGCACTTTTCGTAGCTGCCGGGCTCCCGGACAGAGCGCACCACCTAGACTGATCCCACGGACGAGTTACGCGGGAGGCCTTGATGCAGGTGCGCAGATTCGCCGCAGTGCGCGCCGAACCCCTCCTGCTTTTCGGCATCCTGACCTTGCTCCTTGTTATGGTCGCGGCCGGTTTCGTTGGCCCGCTGAGCGCTGTGGCTCCTGATCTGGAGCTGAACAATGGCGCCCTTCTTCCCACCGCTGAGCCCACCCCCTCCAGCACGGAGTCTGCACAGGACGAGTCGCGGGAGCTTCCTGATGCAACGGGTTCCTCGCTGCCTGTTGTGATCTTCACGATCGTTCTGCTCGTCTGCACCTTCTACCTCGTTTCCTTCCTGGTATCCCTTCGCCGCGAGAGGTTGCCGTACGCGGACCAGGTTGACTACGTGCATGATTCCAGCGCTGCCGGGAGTCGGGAGGCTGACCGGGGCGTCGTCGTCGACGGTCTCGCGCGCGCCGAAGCAGAACTGTATGGGCCAGCCGATTCGAGGAACGCGGCCGTTGCCTGCTGGCTCGCGCTTGAGCGCGCAACTTCGGCTGCCGGCCTGCCGCGAATACGCCAGGAAACGACGTCGGAATATGCCGGACGGGTACTCACGGCTTTCAGCGCACCGGCGGCCCACGTCGCTGTTCTGCGTCGCCTCTACGACCGGGCCCGGTTCGGCGTCAACGCCGGCGCCCGGATGACTGAAGAAGACCTTGACAGCGCACGGACGAGCCTCGCTGCCATCAGTGCGGCCGTCAGTAATCACGATCCGGCAGCTCGCCGGCCCGGCCGGCCAACGCTCCGTCCTTCGGTACGGAGGGATTACCCGTGACCGCGGGACAGTGGAGGGTAACCGCCCTGCTTGTGGTGCTCGCCCTCGCGTCCTCGATCTTCCTCACCCTCGATCCTGCGCACGCCGCGGTCCTGGTGACAGCGGCATTCACGGCCGGTGCGGTGAACGGCATCCTTGACAACCTTGACGCCGATCGCCTGCCTGCCTTGAGCACGCGGCCGCGGTCGAAAGGTTTGGCCGAGGTGCAGGCACTCGAATTTTCGCTGTCCGGCTCCCGATCCGGGCTGGGCGCGCGCGCGGTCAACCAGTTGGCCGACGTGGCAGCTCGAGTGCTTGAATCGCGGCGGATGGACCCTTCCACCATTGGAGGACCGCTTGGTACCCTCCTCGCTGCCCGGCGGGGAACGGACCCGTCAGCCGTGATTGACACAGGGGTGTTCGACGCCGCAATGGACCAGCTGGAGCAGCTGGTCCTGGCGGGTCCGGGCCAGCTGCCCGATTCCCGCCAGGTCCCCCAACCACCGAAGGATTATCTATGACGCGAGGCCTCCCGCCTGAAGAAGCCGCAGCTCGATGCGGGAACGTCCTGAGCGAGATCGGAACCGTGGTGGTCGGAATGGACACCACGCTCAAACTCACACTTGGAGCGGTTCTCGCAGGCGGGCACGTCTTGTTCGAGGACCTGCCCGGACTCGGCAAGACGCTCGCCGCAAAAACCATGGCGCAGGCTTTGGGACTGGAATTCCGACGACTGCAGTGCACGCCGGACCTGCTGCCCTCCGACGTCACGGGTTCCTCCATCTTCGACCCGGCCGAACGCCGGTTCGACTTCGTGCCCGGTCCCGTCTTCACCAATCTGCTGCTGGCGGACGAGATCAACCGCACCTCACCCAAGACGCAATCAGCACTCCTGGAAGCCATGGCCGAAGCCCAGGTGTCGGTCGAGGGCCGCACCCTTGTCCTCGATCAGCCATTCCACGTATTCGCTACTGCTAATCCGATTGAATTCGAGGGCACTTATCCCTTACCCGAGGCGCAGCTGGACCGGTTCCTCATCCGTGTCGACGTCGGCTATCCGCAGCCGTCGGCCGAGCAGGACATCATTCGCCGCCGCCTCGCCCGGGGCACGGAGGCCACCGCTGTACGCACCGTGCTGAAGCCCGGCGAACTCCTGGAGCTTCAATGGGCGGTCAACCGCGTTGACGTCGATCCCGACGTCATTGACTATGCGGTACGGGTCACCGCCGCGACCCGCACGCACGATGCCGTCGATGTGGGAGCCTCCCCTCGCGGTTCACAGGCGCTGGTCCTGCTGGGGCGTGCGTTGGCGCTCATGGACGGCCGGGCGTTTGTCCTTCCCGAGGACATCAAGCTGGGAACCAAACCCGTACTTGCACACCGGTTGACCCTGACGCCCGGTTCATGGGCACGCGGCATACGGGCAGTGGACGTCGTTGCAGAAGTTGTGGACCGGGTGGCTACTCCAACCACCGCGTCGGCCCATGAGCGGTAAGGGCGGCTTCCGCCCCGGAGGTCAGTGGAGTCTCGCCTCGATCACCATGATGGTGTGCGTCGTCGTCGGGCTGTTCATGGGCCGGCCAGACGTCGTCGTGCTTGGTCTTCCCCTCGCTTTTGCCGCCGCCTCAGGGTGGAGCGCACTCCGGCCGCCGCCGGCCGGTCAGGCACGATCCTCCGCTGGTATGGAGGCAACGACGTTCGGGATCGAGCCGGACCCTGGAGAGTCCGACGAGGGACGCCGCACCTTCCGCGTGGCCTCCGGCGGTCCAAGCGGCATCGCGCTGATTCAGGCCGCTGCCGCGGGAGGTCCAGCTGTCTCCGCCCTTGTGCTTCTCGGCGGGCCATTCGCTGTTTCGGTTCCCGTTCCGCGGTCAGGCCGAGCGAGGGTGCTCACGGTCGGGGCGGCCGCGCTGACCCTTGACGGCGTCATGCGTCAGGAGGCCCGGGAGCTTGAGCCCGTGCGGCTGACCGTTCTGCCGCGGGTTCGCGAAGCCAGGCTGCTTCCACTGCCTCACCGTCTGCAGGGCCGCACCGGCGAGCATACCTCTCGAAGCATCGGAGACGGCGGGGAGCTTCGGAGCATTGACGAGTTCCGTCCCGGGGACCAGCTGCGACGCATCGACTGGCGGGCAACGGCCCGCCAGTCAGCGAATGAAGACCGCCTCTTCGTCCGCCGCTCCTACGCCCGCTCCGAAGCGGGCGTCCACCTCGTTCTGGATACGGCACACGACTATCCCGCCCGGCTCCGCGCCTGGTTCCCGCTGCGCACTGAACCTGTGAACGCGCTCAGCTCGCTCCACCTCGCGCGGGAAGCAGCAACACTGCTCGCCGCGTCCTATCTTGCTGCGGGTGACCGGGTAGGGCTGAACGATCTCTCCGCCAGGCATTGGCCCGTGCGGGCCACGGGCGGGCACCGGCAGCTTGAACTGATCCGCACCCAGCTCGCCCTGATGACGGCGTCCGGACGGCCCGAGCAGTCCTCACGCGATCCCGGCGCGCCGGCAGGTTCCCTCATCTACGTGATGAGCACGTTTACTGACGAGGAACCGGCGAGACTCATGGGGTTGTGGCAGGCGGCAGGTCACCGGGTCATCGGTGTGGACATTCTTCCAGCGCTGGAAGGCAGCGCCGTTTCCCCTTCCGGCCGCCGGGCCTCGTGCCTCGTGCTGCTAAGACGCCGCGAAGTGATGAATGCTGTGGCGGTGTCCGGGATGGCGGTTCTTGGCTACCGCGGCGGAGGATCGATCGCCGCGGGCGGCGCGTTGGACTCGATTCCCGGACAACTTCCCCTCGAAACGGGGTTGGCGTCGCTGCGTCGGCCGACCGGGAGCTACCGGTCCGCGGTAGGCGGACCGGTATGAGTGGCAGGTTGAGTACACGCCCGCCGGAGGCCGACCGATCGCTGAATATCGGCCCCTCATTTTCGGCGGGTTGGCTGCGGATCTTCGCCTTCGCACTGTCTGCCGTGCTCGGTCTGTCGCTATGGCAGAACACTGCCCTGGTACTTCTGCCGCTGGCTTTCTTCGCGGCTTCGGTGCTGGTTCCATTCGTCCTGCTACCTCTTGGATCACTCCTGTTGATCGTCGGCAGCTATGCGGCGATCGTTCCGAGTGGATCCTGGGCGGTCTTCCCTTATGCCGCCGGACTCCATCTGCTTTTCGTGTGTTACGCCCTGCTGCTCGGCATCCCGCGACGGACAGACCTGAGCACAGCGGCGGCGCTGAAGTTCCTTGTTCGCGCCGGGAAGATTCAGATGCTTGTGCAGCCGGCGGCGGCCGTCGCCCTGCTCGTGCAGGACGCCGGAACTCAACCGGTGCTCGTCACTATCGCCTGCATTGTCCTGGCAGCGTGGACGTTCTGGCTGGTCAGGACGTTGCGGCGAATCTAGCATCCCTGCCAAGTCCATGCGCCCAAAGGTCCCGCAGCAGCGCGATCTCGGCAAGATGATGGATCATCTCACGGTTGATGTGCTGTATGAGCGCAGCCATGGGAGCCTCTGCAAACGGACCTTCGGCAGGTCCCACCGGCCGCTCCAGGGCATCGGGTGACAGTGCGGACACAGCACTGTGCCAGTGCGCGTACATGCCGTCCAATTGTTCGAGAGCCGCGACAGCTGTACCCGGGTACTCATACGTTTCGTAGCTGACCGGCACACCGCCGAAGTGCGACTCCAGCCGCCCTCCCAGCACGCCGACCAGGATGTGGCCAAGCCGCCAGGCAATGGTGGTGACTGGAGCCGGCGCCGGTTCAGGAACGGCAAAGTCGATCGTATAGTCTCCGCTGCCGACCTGCAGCGGTGCTGTGCCCGTGCCGCGCGGCCTCACGCTCCAGCTACCGGGTACGGGCTCCCAGAAGTACTCGTCATCACCCAGCCCTTCCAATCGTGGCCGCGCGTGATTCTTCCAGTGCCATTGAAGCTGGTCGGTCAGCTCCCTGCGAATGTCCATTGATATTTCCTTCCGTGCGTGGGGACCATTCCAGTGTAGAAAGCATTGCGGACAGCAACTGTCCGCATGGATCGGTACCGTGGTGTCATGTTGGAAACCTCGGCGCGGCTGCTGCAGCTTCTTTCCCTGCTTCAACTCCGGCGCGAGTGGACTGGGCCTGCCCTCGCGGAGCGGATGTCCGTCACCGAGCGCACCGTCCGCAGGGACATCGGCAAGCTGCGCACCCTCGGTTACCCTATTCACGCTTCCCCGGGCATCGCCGGCGGATACCAGTTGGGCGCGGGTGCCCAACTGCCTCCGCTGCTCCTCGATGATGACGAAGCCCTCGCCGTTGCCATCGGCTTGAGTGCCGTCACAGCGAGTCCTGTCTCGGGCCTCGGTGAAGCGTCGGTGAGAGCCCTCACCAAGTTGGAACAGGTCCTTCCCGGCAGGCTACGGCCGAAGTTCGCCGGACTGCGGACCGCCGTCACCCGGATGGCTGCGGTCAGCACACCGGTCAATCCGGAAGTGCTCACTGCTTTCTCAGCCGCCATTACGGAGCGTCGGGTGGTGGTCTTCCGGTATGAACGCCATGACGGTGAATCTTCCCGCCGGGTCGTTGAGCCGGTTCGTCTGGTGGACACCGGCCGCCGGTGGTATCTCGTGGCGTGGGACACCGGCCGGCAGGACTGGCGGACGTTCCGCGTGGACCGGTGCCGGAGCGTGCCCTCGCCCCGGGACAGATTTCCCGGACGTCCCCTTCCTGCCAGCGATCTTGCCGGCTACGTGCAAAAATCCATCACACGTTCGCCGTACAGCCATGACGTGGTGGTTCGGATTCACGCCTCTGTTGCAGATGTCAGCCAGTTGGTCCCGCCCAATATCGCTGAACTCGAGGACGACGCCGGACGCACCATTATGCGGTTCGGCGCAGATTCGCTCGAATGGCCTCTGATGCATGTCGCGGCTCTTGGCTTCGATTTTGACATCCTCGAACCTCTCGCACTCCAGGAACACGCCATCACCGTTGCCGCGCGGCTGATCCACGCGGCCGGACCCGCCGCCCACGCCACGGCGCCCGGTGACGGTCATGGCCCAGTTTCACGTTCGTCATAGGCTGGATCCGGCACACAAGGACAGGAGACCACCATGGTTGAAGCAAAGCACGCGGAGACGACGGTCGATGAGGTAATGGCCGAGCTTGCCGCGCTCGAGGACCCGAAGATGCGCGCGGTGAACCTCAGGCACGGCGATGACCACGGAGTGAACCTCAGCAAGCTGCGTGCGCTCGCCAAGCGCCTGAAGACGCAGGAGGTGCTGGCCTCTCAGCTCTGGGAGACAGACGACACCGCAGCGAGGCTCCTCGCGATTCTGATCTGCCGCCCCAAAACACTCCGACCGGATGAGCTGGATACGATGCTGCGCACGGCACGCGCACCCAAAGTCGAGGACTGGCTCATCAGCTACGTGGTGAAGAAGAATCCGCACGCGGAGGATCTGCGCCTCACCTGGTTTGCTGATCCGGATCCGGTGGTCGCCGGCGCAGGCTGGGCGCTGACCGCGGACCGGGTGGCGAAGAACCCCGATGGGCTTGACCTGCCGGTTCTTCTGGATGTCATCGAGACGGAGATGAAGAACGCACCGGACCGCCTGCAGTGGGCCATGAATACCTGCCTGGCCCAGATCGGGATCGCACACCCCGAACACCGCACCAGGGCGCTGGAGATCGGCGAGCGGCTGGAGGTGCTGAAGGACTACCCGACCTCCCCCGGCTGCACCTCGCCGTTCGCACCCGCATGGATCAACGAAATGGTGCGTCGACAGGAGGCCGGATAGGGCAGCCGGATGGCTCCGAGTAAACTTTGAAGCAATCATGTCCCTGACAATCACTTACCCTGCCCAGCTCCCGGTCTCGGAACGGCGGGCAGACATCATGGCTGCCATCGCGGCGAACCAGGTCACCATCATCGCCGGCGAAACGGGCTCGGGAAAAACCACGCAGATTCCCAAGATGTGCCTGGAACTCGGCCTTGGCCGGTCCGGAATGATCGGCCATACCCAGCCCCGCCGCCTTGCGGCCCGTACGGTTGCCGAACGCATCGCCGAGGAACTGGACGTCAGGCTCGGGGAGGAAGTCGGCTACCAGGTCCGGTTCACCGGAGAGGTGGGCCGGAGCACGCGCATCAAGCTGATGACGGACGGTATCCTGCTCGCCGAGATCCAGCATGACAAGCTGCTGAAGAAGTACAGCACCATCATCATCGACGAGGCCCATGAGCGCAGCCTCAATATCGACTTCATCCTGGGCTACCTCAAGCGCATCCTGCCCAAGCGCCCCGACCTGAAGCTCATCATCACTTCGGCCACCATCGATCCGCAGCGCTTCGCAAACCACTTCGCGGCGGATGAGGCTGCGCCGAATAAACAGCCAGCGCCTATCATCGAGGTGTCCGGGCGGACCTACCCGGTGGAGATTCGTTACCGCCCGCTCAGCCAACCCGCCGGTGACACAGGGTCTGACGCTGAGCTCGGCGCACAGGACGAGCTTGAGGAAGACCGCGACCCACTGGACGCTGTGTGCGACGCCGTTGACGAGCTTGCCCGTGAAGCGCCCGGCGACATCCTGGTCTTCTTTTCCGGCGAGCGCGAGATTCGGGATGCAGCCGATGCACTCCGCGCGCGTGTGCAGGTGAACCCGCGGCTTCGTGGCACGGAGATCCTGCCCCTCTTTGCCCGCCTCTCCCTGCAGGAGCAGCACCAGGTCTTTAAGCCGGGCGGGACGGGACGGCGCATTGTCCTCGCTACCAATGTCGCCGAAACGTCACTGACCGTTCCCGGGATCAAGTACGTCATTGATACCGGAACCGCCCGCATTTCCCGGTATTCGCACCGTACCAAGGTGCAGCGGCTGCCTATTGAGCGGGTGTCGCAGGCCTCTGCGAACCAGCGGTCCGGCCGCTGTGGCCGCGTATCCGACGGCATAGCGATCCGCCTCTACTCCGAGGAGGACTTCGAATCCAGACGCCCCTTCACGGATCCGGAAATTCTCCGTACCAATCTCGCTGCGGTCATCCTTCAAATGACGGCCATGGGAGTGACCCGCGGACCGAAGGACGTCGCAGCCTTCCCCTTTGTGGAGCCACCGGACTCAAAAGCAATCAACGACGGCGTCACGCTCCTTCGCGAGCTCGGCGCGCTTAGCGCGGACGGCAGCATTTCGCCGGTGGGTCGGCAACTGGCCCAACTGCCCGTTGATCCGCGGCTCGGGCGCATGATCGTTGAGGCCGGGCGCCGCGGCTGCACCAAAGAGGTCATGGTCCTGGCTGCGGCACTCACCATCCAGGACCCGAGGGAGCGTCCGCAGCCGGACCAGGCTGCGAAGCTCCAGAGTGCAACCGAAAAACACCGCCGGTTTGCGGATGAGAAGTCAGACTTCACGGGATACCTCAACCTGTGGCGGTACCTGCAGGAGCAGCAGAAGGAACTGTCCTCCACCCAGTTCAGAAAACTGTGCCGCAACGAATTCATCAATTACCTGCGCGTACGCGAGTGGCAGGATCTCTTCGCTCAGCTGCGGCAGCTCGCGAAGCCGCTGGGGATCACACTGGCTCCCAGCGCAGTGGATCCGGTGGGCCGCCATGATGCGATCCACATCAGCATGCTGTCCGGCCTGCTCAGCCACATTGGCCTCTATGATCAGCGCAAGCGCGAATACTCAGGCGCGCGCGGCACCCGCTTTGCCATTTTCCCGGGCAGCGCGCTGTTCAAGAAGAGCCCTGATTGGGTGATGGCCGCGGAGCTGGTGGAAACTTCCCGGCTATGGGCCCGTGTGGTGGCAGCGTTTGATCCTCTCTGGGCCGAGGAGGTGGCGCCGGATCTGGTGAAGCGCAGCTATAGCGAGCCCCATTGGTCCCGCAAAATGGGCTCAGTCATGGCCTATGAGAAGGTCACCCTCTACGGCGTACCGATTGTGCCCCAGCGGCGCATCAACTATGGCCGCATCGACAGGGAGCTGGCCCGCGAGCTCTTCATTCGCCATGCCCTGGTGGAGGGCGACTGGCGCACCCATCACAAGTTCTTCCACCGCAACAAGGCGCGCATCGCCGAGATCGAAGAGATGGAAAACCGGATGCGCCGCCGCGACCTCATGGTGGACGACGAAACACTGTTTGCCTTCTACGATGCCCGCGTGGGGCAGGATGTGGTGTCCGAGCGCCACTTCGACAAGTGGTGGAAGCAGACACGCCAGGACCATCCGGATCTGCTGGACTTCAAGCCCGAGGAACTGCTCAGCCGCGATGCCGACCTTGACGAGACGGCATTTCCGAAGACATGGCACCAGCAGGGCTTTGACCTGCCGCTCCGTTACGAGTTCTCCCCCAACATCCCGGGTGCCTCGGACGGCGTCACGGTGCAGGTGCCCATCCTGTTCCTGAACCAACTGGAGCCTGCCCCTTTCCAGTGGCAGATTCCCGGGTTGCGCGTCGAACTTGTTGCCGCGCTCATCAAATCGCTGCCCAAGCAGGTGCGCAAGAATTTCATTCCCGCACCCGACGTCGCACGGAGCGCCGTCGATGCCCTGCACGCCGATTTCGATCCGGGCAGAGACGCACTTGAGCCATCGCTGGAACTGGCCCTGCGCAGGTTGAAAGGACACATCATTCCCCCGGGGTCCTGGAACCGTAATGCCCTGCCGCCGCACCTCTTGATGAGCTTCGAGGTGGTGGACGGGAACGGCCGCATTCTGGACGAAGACAAGGATCTGCAGGCGCTCCAGGAGCGGCTTGCCGCGCAGACCCGGCGGGCAATCGCCGAATCACTCGGGGCCACCCCTGGATCTGTTCAGCGGATTTCGAAGGCAGCAAGCCGAAAGCAGGAGGCAGCGCCGTCGTCGTCACCGTCAGCGTCGCCAGCGGCCACACCAGGCATCAAGGAGGTCAGCGGCGCAACCGCGTGGACTTTCGGAACTATCCCGCGGGACGTTTCCAGGCTTGTCGGCGGTCACCGGGTGACCGGGTATCCCGCGCTCGTAGCTGAGGATAACGCCGTCGGACTCAGGGTTTTCCCCGACGCCGCCGGGCAGGCAGCTGCCATGCGGGCGGGTGTTATCCGCCTGCTTGCGCTGCGGGTTCCTAGCCCAGCGCGCTACGTCCTTGAGCACCTGAGCAACGCCGAGAAGCTCACGTTCAGCCAGAATCCACACGGCAGTGTCGCGGCGCTGATTGAGGACTGCGCCATCGCGGCCATCGACAAGCTCACGCCCGAGGAGCTGCCGTGGACCGTCAGCGAGTTCGATGCGCTGTACGAGAACGTCCGCGCCGAACTCATCGATACCGTGTTCATCGTTACGGCAACGGTTGAGAAGATCCTCGCAAGTGCACGCAGGATCGAAAAACGACTGAAAGGCACCACGAGTCTGGCGCTCATCACCGCACTCAACGATGTGAAGAGCCAGCTTGAGCAGCTCGTCTTTCCCGGTTTTGTCGCAACGACCGGATACGCGCAATTGACCCATCTGCCGCGGTATCTTGCCGGCATCGAAAGGCGGCTCGAGAAACTGGAGACCAGCGTCCAGCGCGACGGCGTGAATACCGCAGCAGTGCAGCGCCTGGAAGACGAGTACGACGACGCCGTGGCCGCAGTGGCTCCAAACGGACGGCCCGTGCCGCCGGCGTTACGACGGGTTCGCTGGATGCTCGAGGAACTCCGGATCAGCCTGTTCGCCCAGGAGTTGGGAACCGCCTACTCGGTCTCCGAAAAGCGTATCCGGACAGCTTTGGGCGAAGCACTCGCCGCCTGAGAACCGGGAAATTTTGCGCAGCTCCGGCGGGTTCGGCACCCCTCGAACCCGCTGAAGGTGCCCAAAAGTTCGGTTGGTTGAGGGTTCAGTCAGGGACGTTGTCGCCGAACCCTGCGCTTCGCAGGCCCGCGCGGAGCCGTTCCGCATTTTCGTCGAGCTTCGCCGGATCGGGATTATGGTCCACGTTGTGTACGTCAAAGTCAGCCGGGCTCTGCGTCGGCCAGATGTGCACATGCACGTGCGGAATTTCGTAGCCCTCCATGAGCACTCCGATGCGCCGGGAGTGAAAGGCTGACTCCTGAACTTTGGCAATTTTCTGCGCCACATCCATGACCTTGCCGAGCAGGTCCGGGTCCAGGTCCACCCAGTGCGCAACCTCGTGGCGTGGCACCACCATGAGGTGCCCGTCAGTGATGGGCTCTATGGTCAGGAACGCCACCACGTCCTCGTCCTTCCAGACGAACCTGCCCGGGATTTCCCCGGCGATGATCCTGGTGAACAGCGTGCTCATAAGTCCTCCTTCAGCGATCCGGCATCAAGCACGAAGCGGTACTTCACGTCGCCTGCAACCATGCGGTCATACGCGGAGTTGAGCTGGTCAGCAGAAACGAGTTCTATATCCGATGCCACCTGGTGCTCGGCACAAAAATCAAGCATCTCCTGGGTTTCTGCGATACCGCCGATGAGTGAGCCCGCGTACTTGCGTCTCTTCCGGACCAGCAGTCCCGGGTCAACGGCGGGCATCGGGTCCGCCGGCAGCCCGAGCTGGAATAGTGCACCGTCCAGGCGAAGCGCGCGGATCAGGGGGTTCAGCTCATGAGGCGCCGCCACCGTATCGATGACGACGTCAAGCGTGTTGGATACGGCTGCCATGGCGTCCGCATCCCTGGACAACACCACGTGATCCGCTCCCAGTTCGCGTGCGGCGTCCATCTTGCCGGACGAGGTGGTGAAGACCGTCACCTCCGCCCCCATCGCCTTGGCGATCTTCACCGCCAGATGTCCGAGGCCACCGAGCCCGACGACGCCGACAGCGTCACCTTTTTCCACGCCGAAGTGATTCAGCGGCGAGAAGGTGGTGATACCGGCGCACAGCAGCGGCGCAGCGGCGGCAGGGTCCATGGACTCCGGTATCCGGAGAACGTAGCCCTCATTCACGACAATCGAGGTCGAGTAGCCGCCCTGGGTGACTTCACCGTCGCGCCTTCGGTCCGGTGTGCCGTAGGTAGCGGTCATTCCTTTGACGCAGTACTGCTCCAACCCGTCCATACAGCTCTCGCATTCGCGGCATGAGTCCACCATGCAGCCGACTCCCACCCTGGCGCCGACCGCAAAGGACGTCACGGATGCCCCGACCCGGGTGACCCGACCTACAATCTCGTGGCCGGGCACCAGGGGGTAGCGGGCAGTGCCCCATTCGCTGCGGGCTGCATGGACATCCGAGTGGCATAGTCCGCAGTATTCGATGGCGATTTCCACGTCGTCGTGCTCAGGTTCCCTGCGTTCGACGGTTGTGCGTCCCAGTCCGCTGGAGGCCGAGGTGGCAGCGTAGGCGTGTGCGATGCTCATAACGGCTACTCTCTCACGGGCGAACGCCTGCAACCGAGCCCGTCCGGTGCAGGATCAGGGACCGGTGGCCACCGGCAGATCCGCACGCTGGGACCACTGAGACCATGAGCCGGGGTAAAGCGCCGCTTGATAGCCGGCAACCTCAAGCGCGGCGATCTCGTGCGCAGCAGTGATACCGGAGCCGCAATAGACGCCAACCTCTGCTGTCTCGGTAATGCCGAGCGCAGCGAAACGCCGGCGCAGTTCCGGCGGCGGCAGGAATGTGTTTTCCGCCGTGAGGTTCTCGGACGTGGGAGCGCTGGAGGCACCGGGAATGTGCCCGGCCTTCGCATCGACCGGCTCGGTCTCGCCGCGGAAGCGTTCAGACGCCCGGGCATCAAGCAGCACGCCGTTCCCAGCCAGAGCGAGAACGCCGTCGGCCGTCGTCAGGACCGGCATGTGTCCGGAACTCAGGGTGACTTCGCCCAGGCAGTGCTGCTCCTCGCCCCGCTCCGTCTCATACCCGGCCGCCTGCCACGCATTCAGTCCGCCATCGAGTAGATAGACGCTGGTGAGGCCCGCATCGCGAAGCAGCCACCAGAGGCGCGCTGCCGAAAGGTTCCCCTTGTCGTCATAGGCAACAACCACATCGCCGTCGTTGATGCCCCACTGACGGGCCGCCTCCTCGAGCGCGGCCGGTTCGGGCAGCGGGTGCCGTCCCTCCGCTGCTGATGGACGGGAGCACAGCTGCGTTTCAAGGTCAACGTAGACGGCGCCGGGAATGTGAGCTGATCGGTACTGCTCGTGACCGTGGGGGTTGCCCAGCGTCCAGCGAACATCCAGCAGGACGGTCTGCTGACCGGAGGTCATCCGGTTCCGCAGCGCCTGCACGTCCATCAGAGTCTCCATGAAGATCTCCTTATGAATGTGTGACCGGTGGCACGCCGGTCACAGGTGTGAGCCAAGTTCACCACAGCTCCGCGGTCCCCTCCAAGCCGGCGGCGCACACCTGGTGACCAAGCGGGCAGGGCTCTGGTCCTGAAGGGCGTCACGGGGTACAAAAGGGTAATGACAGCTTCACTGGTGCTCGGTCCCATGCTCCGGTATGTCGATGAAACCTCGGCGACGCTATGGATGGAAACCAGTACAGCCTGCACGGTCGAGTTGCGCGCGGATGGAAAGACGTGGACCGCTGCCACGTTCGGCGTCCATGGTCATCACTATGCGCTGGTCGAGGCGGAGCATCTTCCGCCGGGCACCACCGTGGAGTACACCGTAGACATAGCCGGCGAGCGCGCATGGCCGGAACCTGCCTCTGAATTCCCTGCACCGTCCATCCGTACGCTTCATCCTCAGGGGCGGCTGCGCCTCGCCTTCGGCTCATGCCGGACCAGCGTCCCGCATGACGCGCTCGGCAACGCCGGCCACGGCGTCGACGCGCTGCGCGCCTTCGCCCTGCATCAGGCCCTCCACAACGACGACGGTGCCCGCCCCGATCTGATCGCCTTCCTCGGCGATCAGGTCTATGCGGATTCAACGAGTAAGGAGATGCAGGACTTCATCCGTTCACGGCGCTCCCTTGATGATCCGCCGGGTGAGGAGCTGAAGGACTACGAAGAGTATGCCCACCTGTACAAACTCGCCTGGTCCGACGACGCCAACCGCTGGCTGCTCTCCACCGTTCCCAGCGCGATGATGTTCGACGACCATGACATCCGCGACGACTGGAATGCCTCCCTCACGTGGCGGGAGAAAATGCACGGCACCTCCTGGTGGCAGGGCCGCATCGTTGCCGGACTAGCCTCCTACTGGGTATATCAGCACCTCGGGAACCTTTCTCCGGTTGGACGCGCCGACGACATTCTCTGGCAGAGAATCCGCGCCCATCAGGGCCCTGACGAACTCGATCTCACCGCGGACCTCGAAGCTTTTGCCGAACGGGCAGACGCCGAGCCGTCCAGCTACCGCTGGAGCTATTGCCGGGACATCGGGGACGTGCGGATCATCACTGTCGATTCACGTGCGGCACGCGTGCTCGATCCTGGGCAGCGCTCCCTTCTGGATGATGCCGAACTCGCCTGGCTGGACGAACACTTCCAGGGCGGAGTGCGGCACTTGATCGTTGCAACCTCGCTTCCGTTCCTCCTCCCGCGCGGGCTGCACCATATCGAGTCATGGGACGAAGCCCTGGCAGAGGGTGCCTGGGGGAAGCGGGGGTCGCGCATCGGCGAGGCGCTGCGGCAGGCACTGGACCTTGAGCACTGGGGCGCGTTCCAGCGCAGCTTCAAGGTGGTCGCGGACCTCGCGACCGAGGTGGCTGACGGCAAGCGCGGGTTGGCACCCGAGACCGTGACCTTCCTTTCCGGTGACGTGCACTTTTCCTACATAGCAGAGGTTGAACGGTCCTCGGGCAGCCGGATCATCCAGGCCGTGTGTTCCCCGATCCGCAACCCGCTCCCCCGCGCTCTGCGCTTTGCCACAGTGGTGATGTCCTACGGCGTCGCAGGCCCGGTGGGAGCACTGGCTGCCCGTTCCGTGAAGGTGCCGAAGCCGCCCTTCTCCTGGAAGAGCATCAGGGGTCCCTGGTTCGACAACAACCTGGCGGTTCTTGAAGATACCGACGACGGGTTGAGCCTGCGCTGGGCAACCGGCGCCACTGACGGCGATCCGCGCGCTCCGCAGCTGAAGGAAGTTGCAACCTACACCGTTTCACCGCGCAGCCCGGAATCCCGGAAGTCGCCGGATGGATGATGCCCGAGGCTCAGAGCTCGACGCTCCGGCCTGGATCCAGGTGCTCGAAGTCCGTCCCGTAGTGCTTCCCCAGCCGGGAGACGTGCCCCTCGACCATCGCCAGTCCGGTCCCGTTCAGCAGTGCGTCATGAATCTGGTGCGCCCTCTCTGCGCGGACTGAGGTGACGAAATCAATTACCTCAGCCGTCTTCGACCACGGGGCGTGAACCGGCACGAGGAGCGTCTGCACCTGCACGCCGTGAGGAACGATGAACGAATCGCCCGGGTGGTAGAGGGCACCGTTGATCAGGTAGCCGATGTTCCTCACCACCGGGATGTGCGGATGGATGAGGGCGTGTTGTCCGCCGAAGGTCTGCACCGTGAAGCCCGCGATGGTGTAGCTGCGCTCCGGTTCGACTGAGTGCACGCGCGCGGCCGCGCCGTCATCGTCCAGCGCCTCCCTCAACTGGGCAGCGACGCCCTGGGGTGCATACACCTCCAGTAGTGAGTCGGCGCGGATGGCAGCGCTGATTCGTTCCCGGTCGAAGTGGTCGGCATGTTCATGGGTAATCAGGACCGCCGCCGCGCCGGACACTGCCTCCTCGACTTCGGAGAAGTTCCCGGGATCCAGGACAAGAGCTGTCCCGTCCTTCTCGACCCGGACGCACGCGTGGGTGTACTTGGTGAGCAACATGCGCCCACACTACCGCCGTCGCGACGCTCCGTCTCCGGTTCCGCGCAACCGATAGGGACAACGGCCGGTGCTACCCTTGACCCGGGTTCATTCCGGAGCATCGGTCCGGAAATCCACTGCAGATTCCGAGAGTGAGGTGACCTAAGCGGACATGCCAGCTGAAGCAGGCCAGCCAACACGCAAGGGCTCGGAACAGCGCGTCACACGGCAGCGCCGGGCAGTCAGCGCAACCCTCGATGAGCTGGACGACTTCGTCAGCACTCAGGAGCTCTACCGCAAAATGCACGAGCGCGGCGAGTCGGTCTCGCTGGCAACCGCCTACCGGATCCTTCAGTCGATGGCCGACGACGGCCTGGTGGATGTGCTGCGGAACGGCGAGGGAGAGGCTGTCTACCGCCGGTGCGCCGTCGAACATCACCACCATCACCTGCTCTGCCGCAGGTGTGGACGGGCAGTGGAAATCGAAGCGCCGGCGGTCGAGCAGTGGGCTGCCCGCATGGCGCAGGAGCACGGGTACACCGAAGTTGCGCACACGGTTGAGATTTACGGGCTGTGTCCGGAGTGCAGCGCCGCAAAGGCTTAGGCGGGCTGGACGGCCCGGGATTCCGACGCCGTCGCCTTCTGTGCGCGACGCCAGCTGATAGCTCTGCACACCAGGTAGATCACGAAGGAAATGGTGGTCACGTAGGGACTGATGGGGATCCGTCCACCCAGCGCCAGCAGGATCCCACCAACCACCGATGTGCACGCGAATGCGACGCTCAACAGCACCACCAGCCGCGGTGACGAGGTGACCTTGAGCGCTGCCGCAGCGGGAGTGATCAGCAGCGCGAGCACCAGCAGGGCGCCCACAACCTGAATGGACAGCGCCACGGAGACTCCAAGCAGGAACATGAAGATCAGCGAGAGACCGCGCACCGGCACACCGCGCGCCTCTGCAAGATCCGGGTCCACGCTGGCGAAGGTCAGCGGACGCCAGATGGCGCCAAGGGCAACCATGACGACGACGGCGCACCCCGCCAGGAGCGTCAGTTGAACCTGGTCAACTGAGACGATCTGCCCCGTGAGCAGACCGAACTTGTTGGCCGCCCTGCCCTCGTAAAGGGCCAGGAACAGGATGCCCAATCCGAGCCCGAACGGCATGATGACGCCGATGATCGAGTTACGGTCGCGCGCCCGGATGCCCATCAGTCCAAGCAGGATCGCGGCGATCACTGAGCCGATCAGCGAGCCGAACACCACATTGGCCCCGATCAGCAGTGCGAAGGCGGCTCCGGCGAAGGAGAGTTCGGCAATGCCGTGAACTGCGAAGGCAAGGTCCCGCATCATTACGAAAGTGCCGATCAGGCCGCCCAGCAGGCCCAGCACTGCGCCGGCCCAGATCGAATTTTGCACCAGCGGCAGGAGTTCGCTGTAGTTGTCGAACGTGAAAACGGCCTGGAGCATCTCCTCGAACGTCATTGCTGCGCTACTTCCGCGTGGTGGTGGGTGGTTGCATCCGGCAGGCCCACGACAACAATGCGGCCGTTGTTGTGGATGACGTCCACCCTGCTGTCGTAGAGATCGGACAGCACTTCGCTGGTCATCACGTCCTGTGGCCTGCCCACACGGAACTGTCCGCCTGCCAGATAGAGGACGCGGTCAACATAATCGATGATCGGATTGATCTCATGCGTCACGAAGACAACGGCGGTGTTGTGCTTACGGCATTGATCATTGATGAGCCGGCTCACCGCCTGTTGGTGGTGGAGGTCCAGCGAAAGCAACGGTTCATCGCACAGCAGTACCTGCGGGTCGGTAGCCAGCGCCTGCGCGGCACGCAGGCGCTGCTGCTCGCCGCCGGACAGTCGCCCGACCGGCGCATCCGCATACGACGACGCGCCCACCTTTTCCAGGAGGGCATCCACGGTTCGCCGGTAGGATGCGCCGCCTCGGCGAAAACCCCAGCGGTGCCCGTCCGCTCCCAACCCCACCAGGTCCCTCGCACGCAGGGGGGTCTCCGGCGCGAACGACTTCTGCTGCGGTATGTAACCGAATGCCCGGCTTCCACGGTGCAGTGCGTGGCCGTTCACGGTGGCTGTCCCCGAGTCCAACTCCTGCAAGCCCAGGAGAACCCGCAGCAAGCTGGTTTTCCCCGACCCGTTGGGACCAAGCACAGCAAGGAACTCACCCGGCCGGATGTCCAGCTCCAGGTCATGCCATAGGCTCCGGCGACCAAAAGAGAGCGAGGCTGAGCGCAGGCTCACCACGGGGTGAGCGGCAGCATCGCCGTCGTCGTCGGTGACCATGAAGTCTCCTAAAGCCGTGGGAGGGAGGGTCTTGGCCAATTCTGTCAGGACTTCAGGGCTTCAGCGATGTTCTCGACGTTGGCGCTCATCCAGGAGAGGTAATCCTCGCCCGCCGGAAGCGTCTCAGTGAACTGAACGACCGGCACGGACGCGGCCTCGGCGGTGCTGCGTACCGCCTGTGTCTGCGGGCCTTCGGTTTGCTCGTTGTAGGCCAGGAAGGCAACGGACCGGCTCTGAACGAGTTCCTGCATCTCGTTCAGCGCCGCAACGGGCACATCGGCCCCCTCCTCGATGGCCTCCGTGTAATCGGCGGGGGTGGCATCCTTCAGCCCGGCGGCCTCCAGCAGGTAGGCGGGAACGGGTTCGGTTGCGGCCACGGTCCTACCGTCCGCCTCCGAGGCCAGGGCCTCGGCCTGGCCCTGCAGCCCTGCGACTTCCTCTGCGAACGTGTCCGCGTTGCTCTCATAGGTGTCTGCATTAGCCGGGTCCAACTCAGCGAGCTTTTCCCCGATAGCATCAGCAAGGTCTGCCATGGCATCGAGGTTGTACCAGACGTGTTCGTTGAAGGATCCGTGGTCATGCTCGTCCTCCGAGTGCGCCTCCTCCTCCGCGTGGGCTTCATCCTCGGGAGCTACGCCCGAAATCCCGACGGCG
Source organism: Arthrobacter vasquezii (assembly GCF_029455255.1). Taxonomy (NCBI): domain Bacteria; kingdom Bacillati; phylum Actinomycetota; class Actinomycetes; order Micrococcales; family Micrococcaceae; genus Arthrobacter; species Arthrobacter vasquezii. The sequence continues at coordinate 23,818 of NZ_JAROKN010000009.1, forward strand.
CTGAGCACGTAGTCATGATCCATTTCCACCGAGTCGGCGAGCTGGTGAAGGAAGGGATCATAACCTCCGCCGTTTTCCACCAGCAGGTCAGCTTTGGACACAGCGAGTTTGTCCTGCACTGTCGCCTCATAGGAGTGCGGATCCTGGCTAAGGCTGTTGACGATCGCCGTTACCTCGACGTTCTGCCCACCCACGGTTTCAACGATGCTGCCGTAGACATTCGTGGAGGTCACAACCTGCAGGGCTCCCGACTCTGCCGTCTCTCCGGCGCTGCCGGCGTCCTGTCCGCAGCCGGCCAGAGCCAGCGGAAAAAGGGCTACAGCGGTGAGCGCCGCCGTCGTTCGCGCGGAAATGCTGCGCATGAAGGTCCTCGATCTGTTCCAGGGGATAGCAAAGCGGTTCAAGTGGATGGACCAACTCTAACCTAAACGCGAATCATTCGCATTTCGCGTCCGGTGCCGCCCGCTCGCAGGAGGAGGGAGCCGAAGCGCTCGCCTAGCGTGCTTCTGTGGTGCCGAGGTTGACGCCTTCCTGAAGCGATTCGCCGGTTCTCCTCAACCCCTGGTTCTGCGTAGCATCGCGGATTTCGCCAATCAACTGCTCGATGACGTCCTCCAGAAAGAGAACACCGCGCGCCTGGCCGTCCTGCGTCATGACACGAGCGAGGTGGGATCCAGTGCGCTGCATGGTGGCCAGCGCGTCCTCGATCTCATCGTCCATGCTCAGGTTCGCAAGCGCGCGAACCTTGTTCTCCGTAATGGGCCTGGCGTACGCCTGTTCCGGCATGGACATGACATCTTTCAAGTGCATATAGCCGGTGAGATTGCCGAGTTCATCCACCAGCACAAAACGGGAGAACCCGGTGCGGCCGACCGCCCGCTCAAACTCCTCGGGAGTGGAATCGGTTCCGAGGGTAACCAGCTCATCCAACGGGACCATGACTGTCCCTGCTGTCTGCCCTGAAAACTCCAGTGCGCTGCTGATCAGCCCGGCGTCGTCATCCACGAGCCCGTGGCGCGTCGATTCCTGCACAATGGACTGCACCTCTTCCAACGTGAAGGACGAGGTCACCTCATCCTTCGGCTCGATGCGCAGGGCGCGCAGGATGTGGTTGGCGGTCCAGTTCAGGCTGGAAATCACCGGGTGCACAACCTTCGCTACCATAACCAGCGGCGGCGCGAGGAGCAGGGCAGCCTTGTCAGCTACCGACACCGAAATGTTCTTCGGCACCATTTCGCCGAACGTCACATGCAGGAACGTCACGAGCGCCAGCGCGATACCGAATGCAATGCCGTCCGCAAGGCCTCCCGGCAGACCGATCGCCTCAAGCGGTACCACCATCAGATGGTGGATGGCAGGCTCGGCCACCTGAAGAATGAGCAGCGAACATACGGTGATGCCCAGCTGCGCGCAGGCAAGCATGAGCGAGACGTGTTCCATCGCCCAGAGCGTAGTGCGCGCCCGCTTGGACCCCTCCTCCGCGAGCGGTTCGATCTGGCTCCGGCGTGCGCTCATGATCGCGAATTCCGCACCGACGAAGAACGCATTGCCGATCAACAGAAGGACCAGCCAAAGAATTCCTGCCCAGTCGCTCATCGGATGCCCCCTACTGACGAGGCGCCGTCGCCGGACTGCCCGGATTCCGCGGGCTCGACCGGGAGGAAGCTGATGCGGTCAATGCGGCGCCCATCCATGCGTTCCACCTCGAGGATTCCACCGGGCACCTCCACCCGGTCACCGACCTCGGCGATCCGGCCCAGGACAGACATCATGAAACCGCCGACCGTCTCATAACCTGCTTCATCGGGCACCGACAGGTGCGGGACCTGGTCGCTGACCTCGTCCGGGCGCATGATTCCGGGGAAGAACCAGTTCCCGGCGGCGCTTTGCAGTACACCGGGCTTGAGCTTGTCGTGTTCATCTGCCACCTCGCCGACGATCTCCTCGACCAGGTCTTCGAGCGTGACCACACCAGCCGTGCCGCCGTACTCATCGAGTACTACAGCGAGCTGCAGGTTGGCCTCCCGGAGCTCACTGAGCAGGGAATCAAGATGCACCGTCTCGGGAACCCGGAGCACGTCGGTCATGATGGTGCCGGCCGGAAGTTCGGCGCGTCTGGACCGCGGCACGGCGACCGCCTTCTTCACGTGCACCACCCCGCGGATGTCGTCGGGCGATTCCCCGATCAGCGGGAACCGGGAGTATCCCGTTCTTCGTGCCAGATCAACGACGTCGGCCACAGTTTCATCGGATTCGATGGTCGCCATCCGGATCCGCGGCGTCATGACGTCCGCTGCTGTGCGCTCGGAGAAGCTGAAGGTGCGAGCGAGGAAGTTCGCTGTGCCCTGATCCAGGGTTCCCATTTCTGCCGACCGGCGCACGAGTGAGGACAGCTCTGACGGTGACCGCGCTCCCGAAATCTCCTCTTTCGCTTCCAGGCCGAACAGGTGCAGGACCCGGTTGGAGAAACCATTGAGGACAACGATCGCGGGTTTGAAGATTGCCGTGAAGAGGAGTTGCGGGCGTGCGAGTGCCCTGCCGACTTTGAAGGGCAGGGATATTGCCATGTTCTTGGGCACCAGCTCACCGATGAGCATCGAGAGCAGCGTCGCCAGGACCATCGCGAGGATGAGTGAGATCGAAGACCGCGCGGTGTCCGGGACACCGAGGGCAGCCAATGGCGACTCGAGAAGACGCCCCACTGACGGTTCCATGACGTAACCGGTCAGCAGGGTGGTCAGCGTGATGCCCAGCTGACAGCTGGAAAGCTGGGTGGAAAGCGACTTGAGGCAGCGAAGAAGCGGCTCCGCGCGCTTGTCGCCCTCGTCGACTGCCCGCTGGACGTAGGTCTGATCCAGTGCGACGAGCGCAAACTCGACGGCAACGAAGAAGCCGGTGCCGAGGATCAGCAGCAGGCCGATGGCCAGGTAAAACCACTCCATTAGCTGATCACCGCCAGGGTGAGCCTGGATGCGCCGATTCCAACCGGCGCGCCGGGTTTCGGAGGTTCCGCCGGTTCGGAGGAGTCATCCAGCTGGGTGACGTCCGTCGACGGGGAAGTCCCGCACGTGGGCTCTCCTAGAGGGACGGTAACCGCGCCGGCCGCACTAACTGCAGCTGGTCCGCTTACCGCGGACCGCGAAGGGGGTAGGTGATGGGCATGGAGACGGGGATTGCCGGCACTGGATGGCTGCGCTGCGCGTCGGATCAATGCTGACTGTCGCTGCGTGCGCGCCATGGTCCGGCCCCTAGAAGGACTGTCCATAAGGTTTCCAGTTTACAGCAACAGCACCGCAGCTGACACGGAAACGGGCAGTGCCGCCGTCGTAGTTTTACCAGCTCTGCTGCAGCGGGCGGCCTTCCTCATAGCCCGCCGCCGACTGCACGCCGACAATGGCGCGTTCGCGGAATTCAGCGAGGGAGCGCGCGCCCGCGTAGGTCATTGAACTGCGGACACCGGCAGTGATCATGTCCAGCAGGTCCTCCACACCGGGGCGGGCAGGGTCGAGGTACATCGTCGAGGTCGAGATGCCCTCCTCGAACAAGCCCTTGCGTGCCCGCGCAAAGACGTCATCGCGCTGGGTCCGGTTCTGCACTGCGCGGGCGGAGGCCATGCCGAAGCTCTCCTTGTACTGTCGGCCCTGGCTGTCCGTCTGCAGGTCCCCGGGGCTTTCGTAGGTACCGGCAAACCAGGATCCGATCATTACCTGGCTGGCCCCGGCAGCCAGCGCCAGGGCGACATCCCGCGGGTATCGGACTCCACCGTCCGCCCAGACATGCGCACCCAGCTCTGCGGCCGCCTGCGCACATTCGCGGACGGCAGAAAACTGCGGACGACCAACCGCGGTCATCATCCGGGTGGTACACATGGCGCCCGGACCGACACCTACCTTAATGATTGACGCGCCTGCTTCGACGAGGTCGCGAACGCCGTCGGCGCTGACCACGTTGCCGGCGACCACCGGCACGGATGGATCGAGCGACGCGACAGCCTTGAGCGCATCCAGCATCTTGCGCTGGTGACCATGGGCGGTGTCCACCACCAGCACGTCCACGCCGGCAGCAAGCAGCTCGGCTGCCTTGGCGGCGACATCTCCATTAATTCCGACCGCCGCTGCGACGCGCAGGCGCCCCTCGTTGTCCGTGGCCGGCTGGTAGATCGTGGAGCGCAGTGCCCCTTTGCGCGTGATGACACCCGCCAGCTGTCCGTCCCGCGTGACTGCCGCGAGGGAAGCGCCGGCAGCATCGAGTTCTTCGAAGGCCTGCTGCAGCGCGGTGTCACGATCCTGGGAGAAACGCGAGGCGTCGAGCGTGAGCGCACTCCGCATCACCGACTCCAGCGAGGCGAACCGGTCCACTCCCTCGCAGTCAGCTGCGCGGACCATTCCCACACAACGGTTGGCGTCGTCGACGACCATCACGGAGCCATGGGCGCGCTTATTGATCAGGTGCAGCGCATCAATCACAGTGTTCCCGGGCTGCAGCTTCAGCGGGGTTTCGAAGACGAGGTCGCGCTGCTTGACCCATCCGGTGACTTCGCTGATGACCTTCGTGGGGATGTCCTGCGGCAGTACGGCCAGTCCGCCGCGCCTGGCCACGGTTTCCACCATGCGGCGACCGGTAACGGCCGTCATGTTCGCAACGACCAGAGGGATGGTGGTTCCCGTTCCGTCGTCGCTCGCGAGATCGACGTCGAACCGTGAGATCACTTCGGATGAGGACGGAACGAGGAAAACGTCCGAATAGGTAAGGTCAGTTGAGGGCGTGTTGATGAAACGCACGGGAGCTCCTGCAGTCGGTTACACAAGCGAGTGTATGCCGAATCCGGCACCTGTCCGGGCACATGGCGAGCCATTGGAAAAGCTACGCGGGGGTAAGCCCCGGAGATTGGCTTGTTGCCTGAAACTGTCATTAGACTGAAGGGCAGGTCAACAGGGTCAGGCGAGCGCCGATTGGAACCTTCTGCGGATCTTTTTGGGCCAAAGGGCAACTCATGGAAGAGGGCGTATAACAAGTGCCACAACAACCCAACCACCGTCTACCGGAAGAATTCGGCGGGAACGAATGGCTTGTGGATGAGCTCTATGAGCAATTCCAGCAGGACCGAAACTCGGTAGACAAGAAGTGGTGGAGCCTTTTCGAATCGTTCGAGTCGGACAACACCGGCTCAGACAACGGGCGGCATTCAGCCAAGCGTTCGTCCGGTTCGGACCCAAATCCGCCTACGCGGGAGCTACCCGTTGTCCAGGCGGAACAGGATGCTCCGAAGGCGTCGGGTGAATCCCCCGCTGCAAGCCAGGAGTCCGGAATGCCCCCGGTGCCCAAGGAAGAATCAAAGAACAAGAACTCAGGTGAGCCGGCAGCCTCGGCGAAGCCGTCGGGTGAGGCCAAGCCGGCCGCTAAGGCTGAACCGAAGACCGAAACCAAGCCGGAAAAGGCTCCCATTCCCGCCCAGCTCCCGAAGTCCGAGCTGAACCCCGAGATGGATGAAGACTCAGTCACGGTGCTTCGCGGGCCCGCCAAGGCGATCGCCACCAACATGGATGCCAGCCTTACGGTGCCCACCGCCACCAGCGTGCGTGCCATTCCGGCGAAGCTGCTCATCGACAACCGCGTCGTGATTAACAACCATCTGGAGCGTGCGCGGGGCGGCAAGGTCTCCTTCACCCACATCATCGGATACGCGATCATCCGCGCGCTTGCCCAGTTCCCGTCGCAGAACGTGTATTACGACATCGTGGACGGCAAGCCCGCCGCCGTGCAACCGGCTCATGTGAACTTCGGTCTGGCTATCGACATGCCTCGCCCGGACGGCAGCCGGCTGCTGGTGGTGCCCAACATCAAAAAGGCGGAGACGCTCAACTTCTCCGAGTTCTGGCACTCTTACGAAGATCTCGTCAAGCGGGCGCGCGGGGGCAAGCTCGGTGCGGACGACTACGCCGGCACTACCGTTTCCCTTACCAACCCGGGAGGAATCGGGACCGTGCACTCGGTCCCGAGGCTCTCCAAGGGGCAGGCCTGCATCATCGGAGCCGGCGCACTGGAGTACCCGGCGGCCTTCCAGGGCGCCAGCGAAAAGACACTTGCCCAGCACGCCATCAGCAAGACAATCACCCTGACCTCCACCTATGACCACCGGGTCATCCAGGGTGCGGGCAGCGGTGAGTTCCTGCGGATCGTGCACCAACTTCTCCTGGGCGAGCAGAACTTCTACGATGAGATCTTTGAAGCGCTGCGTATTCCGTACGAGCCCGTCCGCTGGAGCGCAGATATTCAGGTTGATCCCATGGATGAGATCAACAAAGTTGCCCGAATCCAGCAGCTCATCCATGCCTACCGCGTACGCGGACACCTCATGGCGGACACCAATCCGCTGGAGTACGTGCAGCGCAAGCACGCGGATCTCGATGTACGTACCCATGGACTTACGCTGTGGGACCTCGACCGCGAATGGCCGACCGGCGGCTTCGGCGGCAAGCCTGCCCTCAAGTTCCGCACCATCCTCGGTGTGCTCCGGGACGCTTACTGCAGGACCACCGGTATTGAATACATGCACATTCAGGACCCTGAGGAACGCCAGTGGTTCCAGGACGAGCTTGAGCATTCATACTCCAAGCCCAGCCGCGAGGAGCAGCTGCGCGTCCTCCACCGCCTGAATGCCGCTGAGGCGTTTGAAACCTTCCTGCAGACAAAGTTCGTCGGCCAGAAGCGGTTCTCACTCGAAGGTGGTGAGTCGCTTATTCCGCTATTGGACGCAATCCTTTCCGACGCCGCAGACGACGGCCTTGATGAGGTCGCGATCGGCATGGCCCACCGCGGACGCCTGAACGTCCTCACCAACATCGCCGGCAAGACCTACGCCCAGGTTTTCCGGGAGTTTGAGGGTACACAGGATCCGCGCTCGGTCCAGGGTTCCGGTGACGTGAAGTACCACCTCGGAACGGAGGGCACCTACACCTCGGACAGCGGCAACGAGACCAAGGTCTACCTTGCGGCCAACCCGTCACACCTCGAGGCTGTTGACTCGGTGCTTGAGGGCATTGTCCGCGCCAAACAGGACCGCCTGGACCAGGGAGATACCTTCCCTGTCCTGCCCATCCTGGTTCACGGCGACGCCGCCTTCGCAGGCCAGGGAGTGGTGGCGGAAACGCTGAACCTCTCCCAACTGCGCGGGTACCGCACCGGTGGAACTATTCACATCATTGTCAATAACCAGGTCGGCTTCACCACCTCGCCCACAGCATCCCGCTCGTCTGTCTACTCCACGGACGTGGCAAAGATGGTGCAGGCACCGATCTTCCACGTAAACGGTGATGATCCGGAGGCCGTGGTCCGCGTAGCACAGCTCGCCTACCAGTTCCGTCAGCGGTTCAACAAGGACGTCGTTATCGACATGGTGTGCTACCGCCGGCGCGGTCACAACGAGGGCGACGACCCCTCGATGACCCAGCCGATGATGTACAACCTGATCGAGGCGAAGCGTTCGGTGCGCAAGCTGTACACCGAGGCCCTCATCGGTCGGGGCGACATCAGCCAGGAAGAAGCCGAGCAGGCTTTGCGCGACTACCAGGAACGGCTGGAGCGGGTCTTCGCTGAGACCCATGCAGCCCAGACCTCCCCCATCCCGGTAGTCACCAAGGATGCAGCGGCCGTCTCCGACATCGAGCGCCCTATCGCGCAACGCGGAGACAACAGTGTCGGAGCCCCGGCAAGCACGGCAATCACGGCGGAGACGCTCGCGCACATCGGCAAGGCGCACCTTGCCTTCCCGGAGGGCTTCACGGTCCACCCCAAGCTCAAGGCCCTGCTTGAAAAACGCGAGCAGATGTCCCGCGAAGGCGGAATCGACTGGGGCTTCGGCGAGATCGCAGCGTTCGGGTCGCTGCTCATGGAGGGCGTCCCCGTGCGCCTTGCCGGGCAGGACTCCCGCCGTGGGACGTTCGTGCAGCGGCACGCAGTGTTCCACGACCGCGCCAATGGCAACGAGTGGCTACCGCTTGGTGAACTCAGTGAGGGGCAGGCCAAGTTCTGGATTTATGACTCCCTACTGTCAGAGTATGCGGCCATGGGCTTCGAATACGGCTACTCGGTGGAACGCCCTGACGCGCTGGTGCTGTGGGAAGCGCAGTTCGGCGACTTCGTCAATGGCGCGCAGACCATCATCGACGAGTTCATCTCCTCTGCCGAGCAAAAATGGGGCCAGCGTTCGTCGCTGGTGCTGATGCTCCCGCACGGTTATGAGGGACAGGGACCGGACCATTCGTCGGCGCGCATCGAGCGTTTCCTGCAGATGTGCGCTGAGGACAACATGGTGGTAGCCAACCCCACGACGGCGGCATCGCACTTCCACCTGCTGCGGCGACAGGCCTACACCCGCCCCCGCAAGCCGCTCGTGATTTTCACGCCGAAACAGCTGCTGCGGCTCAAGGCTGCAGCGAGCGCCGTCGAGGACTTCACGCAGGGCAGCTTCAAGCCGGTCATCGAGGACACCGCGGGGCTCAACCCGTCGGACGTCACGCGGGTCCTGCTGGTATCCGGTCGGCTCTACTATGACCTGGCAGCAGCGCGGCAGAAGGCGGACGACACTTCCACCGCCATTCTGCGGGTTGAGCAGCTGGCGCCCCTCCCGGTCGATGCGATCAAATCCGCGATCGCCGCCTACCCCAATGCTGACCTGGTGTGGGCGCAGGACGAACCGGCCAACCAGGGACCGTGGCCCTTCATCGGCCTGAATCTTCCCCAGCACCTGGACCGCGGGCTGAACCTGGCCTCCCGTCCTGCTTCAGCCTCGACGGCTACCGGATCCGCGAAGCACCACGCGGTGGAGCAGGAGATCCTCATCAAGAAGGCTTTCGACCGCAATCCCTGAGCCTTCAGCCCGAACGTACAATGGGCAGGGCCTGTCGGGACCCTGCCCATTGGCGTTCCCCGCACCAGGTCGCAGCCGCGGCTTGACGGCCCGACGAGTAACAACCCGACAAGCAACCAGAGGGAAAACGTGGAACAACGCAGAATAAGGCTTGCCGCTGTGGGAGACGAGCTGCTGGCAGGACTCGGTGATCCACGCGCGCTCGGTTGGCTGGGCCGGGTGCTGGCGCGAACAACACCGGATAACGCAACGCTGGAAACGTTCAGCCTTGCTGCGCCCGGCGAGGGCACGGAAGCGCTGGCGGCACGTTGGTTGGAAGAAGCTTCCCGCAGGTTCTCGGACAGTACCGAGAACCGGCTGCTGATTGCGCTCTCGGATCGGGACCTTGACCTCGACCTTTCAACGGCACGCAGCCGGCTCAACCTTGCCAACATCCTCGACGGCGCAGCACACATGAGCGTCAAGGTGCTCGTTGTTGGACCGCCGCCCGGGCTGGACGCCGAGCGCAACCGCAGGCTCGCTGACCTCTCAGCGGCGTTCGCTGACGTGACCACCCGACGAAAGCATGTCTATGTGGACACTTTCACTCCCCTGCACGCGCACGAACAGTGGCGCTCGGACCTCGCTGCCAACGGTGGCGGACCAGGGCAGTCAGGCTACGGCCTGATGGCCTGGCTTGTCCTGCACCGCGGCTGGTTCCAGTGGCTGGAGATTCCCGCGCCCGCCTGATTCATCAGGCCCTCTCAGGGTCATGATTCCGCAGGAAGCGCGCCTACGCTCCGTGGTCGAAGACCACCTTGCCGAATACCTCTCCGGCCGCCATGCGCTCGAAGCCTGCCCGCGCGTCCTCCAGCGGATGCACAGAGTCGATGACCGGACGCACGCCGGTTACCGCAAGGAACTGTGCGAGGCGTTCCAGCTCGTTCCGGGTCCCCATCGTGGAACCCAGGACACGCAGCTGCAGAAAAAACACACGGTTAAGGTCCGCTGACGGAGCGGGGCCGCTCGTAGCACCGCAGGTGACCACAGCGCCGCCCGGCTTCAGCGCTTTCAGGGAGTGCGCCCAGGTGGCTTCCCCAACGGAATCGAACACCACGTCCACCCGCTCCGGGAGGCGGGCACCGGCGTCGAACACTTCGTGTGCGCCGAGCTTCCTCGCCCGGTCCTGTTTCCCGGCGCTGCGGCTGGAAACCCATACCCGGTAGCCCGCCGCGCGCGCCAGCGCGATAAGCGCGGTGGAAACCCCTCCCCCGGCGCCCTGTACGAGGATGGTCGAGCCCGGTGCTGCCGGCGACGTGGTGAACAGCATTCGGTACGCCGTCAGCCAGGAAGTCGGCAGGCATGCGGCCTCCTCGAAACTGAGATCCGCAGGTTTGGGTACGAGGTTCCGCTCCGGCACCCACACGAAGTCCGCTATGGTGCCCGGATAACTTTCCGACAGTAGTGAACGGCGGGGGTCAAGGGTCTCGTCGCCCTGCCAACCGGAAGCGGAAATGACACTGTGCACGATCACCTCGTTGCCGTCGTCGTCCACTCCCGCGCCGTCGCAGCCCAGAATCATGGGCAATTTGTCCTCGCCGAGGCCAATGCCGCGCAGTGACCAGAGATCGTGGTGGTTCAGGGCTGAGGCACGCACGCGGACCCTCCGGAAACCTGCCGGTGGCTCGGGTTCGGGGAGCTCACCCATCCGCAGGCCGTCGAGCGGGGATTGGGCGGACACTGACTCGGCATACACTGCGCGCATTCGGCGCTCCTTCGCTAGGGACCGGCTGAGAGACGTTCCGCTCCATCCTAGGCAGGTGCTGCGGCGCATATGGGTTGCAACGAGCCGGCCTGCACGTTTAGGTTCGTGCCGCCTGCGTGTGGGAGAATGGAGGGCAGTCCGGACCCATGTGGTCGATCGGCAAAGCCACAACAGGCAACATAAGGAGGCAGCCATGAGCAAGCGTGCACGTAAGCGCCGTGATCGCAAGCGCGGCGGCGCTAACCACGGTAAGCGCCCCAACACCTGACATCACGGTCATAGCAAACAGAAAAGCCCCCGCACGCGTGCGGGGGCTTTTCTGTTTGCTATGGCCACACCGGCCGTCCGGCCTAATGATCCACTGTTTTGATCTGGCTGATGCGGTCGAGGATGCTGGCCTTCAGCTTCGCCGGTGCAACCTCCGTACAGGAGCGCTTCACCACTGACCGGATCAGGCATTCCAGATCGTGTTCCTGCGCGCATTCCGGGCAATCCTCGAGATGATCTTTGATCTCGACAAGGTCTGCATGCGAAAGGGCGCCGTCGAGGTATTCGTAGAGCCGCTCGATCCGCGTGTCATCGCAGTTGCCGAGGCTATGGCAGTCGCTCATTTTCCGCCCTCCTGTGTAGTTCCACCATCAGCGGTGGACGCGCGTACCGAACTACCCATGCCGCGCTCATGCGCATACTCGGACAGCGACTCGCGCAGGAGCTTGCGTCCTCGGTGCAGCCGTGACATGACGGTGCCGATCGGGGTGTTCATGATTTCTGAAATTTCCTTGTACGCGAAGCCTTCGACGTCCGAGAAGTAGACTGCCAGCCGGAACTCCTCCGGAATTGCTTGCAGGGCCTGCTTCACATCGGAGTCCGGAAGATGATCCAGCGCCTCCACCTCAGCCGAACGCAGACCGAGGGAGGTGTGCTCCGCTGCTTTCGCCAACTGCCAGTCCTCAATGGTGTCCGAGTGGGACTGCAGGGGTTCCCGCTGCCGCTTGCGGTACAGGTTGATATAGGTGTTGGTGAGGATGCGGTACAGCCACGCCTTCAGGTTGGTTCCCGGCTTGTACTGGTGGAACGCGGAGAATGCCTTGGTGTAGGCCTCCTGAACCAGGTCTTCCGCGTCTGCCGGATTACGGGCCATTCTCATGGCAGCCGAATACAGTTGGTCCACGTACTGCATGGCGTCCCGCTCGAACCTCGCCGTGCGATCAGCAACGGATTCGGTGGACAGGTCCAGTTCCTCGTCTTCGGCTGGGGTGGGCCCCGCCGCGGCTGTGGTATTCATTGCTGCAAAGTCTACGCGTCCGCGGGTTTGCCGGCGCTGCGCCGGACCGGCCGGCGCATCAATGTGGATGCGCGGGATGTGGCCCCGCACCGATGTTGCTGTGCCCATCTGCTCCTCGTATCCGTTTACTGCGTGTTCATGTATCTCCAACCATGGGCAGCAGGTGAATATTCCGGTGCACACGCGGCGGCCGGATCGCCTCGGTCCGCCAAAAGTGCAAAACTAGACACATTCATCCACGGTTGTAACTGACTTTGTTCGCCAAGTAGATCCGGTGCCGCCCACGGTGCTGGAAGCCAGGAGGCATTGTGACCCTTGTTCGCGTATTCGCCCGCCCATTGCTTGCCAGCAGCTTCGTCCTCACGGGCATTGACCGCCTCCGGAATACCGAGGCCACAGCTACTGCCCTTCGTCCCACCCTTGACCGCATCAACAAGGCGGTGCCCGCAACGGCCTCGGCAACGAGCAACGAACAGCGTGTCGCGAAGGTGCTCGGCGCTGCCCATCTCGGTGCGGCGGTTCTGTTGGGGATCGGGCGCTTTTCCCGCGTCTCTGCTCTGGTGCTGGTCGCCACGTCCACGCTGAACGCCGTTGTTGAGTTCAACAGCGCGGATTCGTCCACGTCCAAGACCCGCAAGGACCGCCGCAACCAGCTCCTCAAGAACCTGTCGCTGATCGGTGCTGTGCTGCTCGCCGCCGTGGACACCAACGGCCGGCCGAGCTGGGCCTGGCGTGCAGAGCATTTCGCCGAGGATGCGCGCCGTAATGCCCTGGCCCTCAGCCATGACACCCGCAAGAGCATCAAGAAGGCGGAGAAAGCTGTACGCAAGACCGCTTCGGAAGTCACGGGCAGCTAAGGAGCATGAGCGCGCTGTCCGCCGCACCGTCCGCCACATCCTTTTGGCCGGCACCGTACGCAGCCGGTCCCGTTGATGCAACAGTGGAGGTCCCGGCGTCGAAGTCACTGACCAACCGGTACCTTATTCTCGCTGCGCTTGCGGACGGCCCGAGCAGGCTGCGCGCACCGTTACACTCGCGGGATTCCCTGTTGATGGTGGAAGCCCTTCGGTCGCTGGGTGCCACGGTGGAGGAGCTCGACGGCGACGGCACGTATGGCCCTGACTTGCTCGTTACGCCCATTCCGCCCGACGCGTCCGGGGATGTGAGCGTGGACTGCGGGCTGGCCGGCACGGTCATGCGCTTTGTTCCTCCGCTAGCGGCGCTTCGTGCGGGGCGCACCTCGTTTGACGGTGACCCTCACGCCCGCAAACGCCCGATGGGCGCGGTCATCAGTGCTCTCCGCGAACTTGGAGTACAGCTCGAGAACGACGACGGCTCCCTGCCCTTCACGGTCGCAGGAACCGGAGCGGTAGAGGGCGGCACGCTGGTGATAGACGCGAGCGCCTCGTCCCAGTTTGTCTCTGCGCTGCTGCTCGTTGGCGCCCGCTTCACGGAGGGCCTCAACCTGCAGCATGTGGGCAAGCCGGTGCCGAGCCTTGACCACATCGCCATGACGGTTGCAGTGCTGCGGGAGGCCGGCGTCGTCGTCGACGATTCCATTCCGAACTCGTGGCGGGTGGAGCCGGGAACCATCAGCGCGTTCGATGTGCGCATCGAGCCTGACCTCTCCAATGCCGGTCCGTTCCTCGCCGCTGCCCTCGCTACCGGCGGCACCGTGCGTGTGCCGCACTGGCCTTCGGACACCACTCAGGTCGGAGCGAAGTGGCTGACCATACTCCCCCTGCTGGGCGCCGAGGTTGAGCTGACCGATGACTCCACTCTGGTGGTCCGCGGCACCGGGACGATCACCGGCGCCGAGTTGGCCGACACCAGCGAGCTGGCGCCGACCGTCGCTGCGCTGTGCTCGCTCGCGCGGACACCGTCGGCATTGTCGGGCATTGGACACCTGCGCGGGCACGAGACTGACCGGCTCGCCGCCCTCGTCGCGGAGATTACCCGCCTCGGCGGTGATGTCGAGGAGACCGTTGACGGCCTGGTCATACGCCCGGCTCCGCTGCACGGCGGTCCTTTCCACACCTATGAGGATCATCGGATGGCCACGGCCGGCGCCATCCTGGGGCTCGCAGTGGACGGCGTGGAGATTGAGAACATTGCGACCACCGGCAAGACCATGCCCCAGTTCCCCGAGCTGTGGAAGGCACTCGCTGCCACCGCTGGTCCGAGCGGCTCTCGGTGACATCCGCCGGGTCGCGCCGCGGGACCGCTTCCTGGGATGAATCCGATGTTCGGATCCGGCCGAACAAGAAGGGTTCCCGGCCACGCACGAAGGACCGTCCGGCTCATGAAGATGCAGTGACCGGACGAATCATCACGGTGGACCGCGGACGCTATACCGCGGTTGTGGATGAGGACACCAACGCAGAGCGGGTTGTCATTGCCGCCCGGGCACGGGAACTCAGGCGGTCCCCCGTCGTCGCCGGAGATCTGGTGGCGCTGGTGGGAGATGTGAGCGGTGAACCGGACACTCTCGCCCGCCTGGTCCGGATTCAGGAAAGACGCACGCTGCTTCGCCGCAGCGCGGATGACACCGATCCCGTGGAACGCGCTGTGGTTGCCAACGCCGACCAGCTGGTGATCGTGGTTGCGGCCGCGAATCCGGAGCCGCGCACGGGGTTCATCGACCGCGCGCTGGTGGCCGCCTACGACGCCGGTATTCAGCCCCTCCTCTGTGTCACCAAAGCAGACCTGAAGGATCCGTCGGATCTGCTGGCGAATTACGAACATCTTGACCTGCTCATCATCACCAGCCAGACTGCGTCCACACCGGACGCAGTGGAAACCACATCCGCTACCGGCGCCTCAGCGCTCCTCGCGCCCGGCGCCGTCGAGCAGTTGAAGGAGCTTTTGGACGGCAAAGTGAGCGTACTGCTCGGTCACTCCGGCGTGGGCAAGTCGACGCTGGTGAACGCGCTCACCGGAGCCAATCGGGCGACGGGCGGAGTGAACGCGGTCACCGGGCGGGGGCGCCATACCTCCTCATCGGCTTATGCCCTCAAAGCTGCAGACTCAGCACCCGGTACGTGGATTATCGACACTCCGGGCATTCGTTCCTTCGGCCTTGCCCATGTCGAGGCCGACCGCATCCTCGCCGCCTTCCCGGATCTTGCACCCGGCACCGAGGACTGCGAGCGGGGCTGCCGCCACGATGCCGCCGCCGTCAACTGCGGACTGGACGGCTGGGTCGCGTCGGGCGCTGCCGGCGAATCCGGTCCGGTGCGCCTGTCTTCGCTGCGCCGGCTTCTCGGGGCGGGCGTCGAACCTTCCCAGGGTGCCAAGGAGCTGGGGATGCAGTGAGTGATGTGACTACGGCGCCGATTGCCTGCTAGACTGAACGGAGTTGTTGTGTTGCGCACGAATGTTAAGCCTTGATTTCTCTCCGGAGTTCGAAAGCTTTTTTTGCAGGCGAAATGAACACCGCGACAGGAACCCCGAAGTACGGGGGGATCCTCACACTCAAGGAATAAAAAAATGGCAACAGGTACAGTCAAGTGGTTCAACGCTGAAAAGGGCTTTGGATTCATCGCTCCTGACGACGGCGGCGCTGACGTTTTCGCTCACTTCTCCGCAATCAACTCCGGCGGCTTCCGCTCGCTTGAGGAGAACCAGAAGGTCAGCTTCGAGACCACCCAGGGCCCCAAGGGCCCCCAGGCTGAGAACATCTCCGTTCTCTAAGTCTCCGTTCTCTAAGTTTCAGCGCTTCAAGATCTAGCGCTTCAAGAAAGGGGACATCGGCTTCGGCCGGTGTCCCCTTTCTTGCGTTTAACAGCACACCGTTCAATGACACCCGTTCCTGTGCGTGCGTGAACCGATCGTAGCCCAGCGCTGAGCGCGTCCGCATCGGGACCTCCCGCATCTGTGCACCCTGACCATATAGGTTGAAAGTATGAACCTCCAGAGCTACAACGATGACCTCCGCCTTGCCCATGTAATGGCCGACTCCGTAGACGACCAGACCATGTCCCGGTTCAAGGCGCTGGATCTGGCGGTCGAAACCAAGCCGGACTTCACCCCGGTCACGGATGCGGACAAATCGGCGGAAGAGGCTATCCGCGGGCAACTCTCGCGTGCGCGTCCGCGCGATGCCGTACTCGGTGAGGAGTACGGCAGCAGCGGCGCCGGCTCGCGGCGCTGGATCATCGATCCTATTGACGGAACCAAGAACTTCGTCCGGGGCGTACCGGTATGGGCTACCCTCATTGCATTGGTGGACGAGGGCCGGCCTGTCGTCGGTGTTGTGAGCGCCCCCGCGCTCGGAAAGCGTTGGTGGGCTGCAACGGGCACCGGTGCGTTCATGGGTAAGTCTCTCGCGGCAGCCAGCCGGCTCCGGGTTTCGAGCGTATCCCGGCTGGAAGACGCCTCGCTCTCCTACTCGAACCTGTCCGGCTGGAAAGAGCGCGGCAACTTTGACGAATTCGTATCGCTCACCGAATCCGTGTGGCGTACACGCGCCTACGGTGACTTCTGGTCCTACTGCCTTGTCGCCGAAGGCGCTGTGGACATCGCCTGCGAACCTGAGCTGAACCTGTATGACATGGCCGCGCTGGTACCCATCGTCACGGAAGCCGGCGGTCGCTTCACGTCACTCGAAGGCTCCGACGGACCCTTCGGAGGCAACGCGCTGGCAACCAACAGCACACTTCACAATGATGTCCTGAAGCGGCTGAACCCCTCGCTGGACGATCTGCTTCAGGAAGGTACCGGCGTCTGACGTGGTCGCTTAACACCAACACGTAACACAAGGACCGGATATTCCCGGCCTGCTTTAGTCTGGATTCCTAGGTCACGAGTGCCAGCGTTAAACCCCGGTTTGCTGGCCGGCAACCCTCCTTCCGCGGCGGGGTGCCCCGGGTGACGACCTGGCCGGGCCAGAACGTGGTTCGGCAAGCGCGGGGCCTGGTGAAGCAGGTCCCCTGAACCTACGTGGGGTACCTCCTGTGAGCAACGCACTTCTTGAGAACGAACTCTCCGCTGCACCGCTGGCGTCCGTGATGGGCGCTGAGCTGCAGGCGCCGCTGGTGGACGGCACTGCCGTCCGTTACGTCAACCTGGACTATGCCGCTTCAACGCCGGCGCTGCAGCAGGTCAATGACTATGTGCAGAGCGTGCTTCCCTACTATGCGAGTGTGCACCGGGGCGCCGGGTACGCATCGCAAATCTCCACCTCGCTCTACGAGAATGCACGAAGGACTGTGCGGAACTTCGTCGGCGGCCGGGAAGATGATGCGGTCATCTTCACCCGCAACACCACCGATTCGCTGAACCTCCTGGCTGGATGCCTGCCGGAGGACGGTGAGGTCCTCTACCTCGACGTGGAACACCATGCCAATCTGCTGCCCTGGCTGCAGCTTCCCCATCGCGGGCTGGTCGCCGCGGGAACCATCGAGGAAACGCTCGCCGCTGTGGAAGAGGAATTGGCATCCGGAGGAATCAGCCTGCTTGCTGTAACCGGTGCGTCGAATGTCACCGGAGAAGTTCTGCCCATCGTCCGGTTCGCAGCGGCGGCTCATGCGCACGGCGCGCGGATCGTCGTCGACGCGGCTCAGCTCGCTCCCCACCGGCGGCTGGATCTGCTCCGCGACGGTATCGACTACGCGGCCTTCTCGGGCCACAAACTGTATGCGCCTTTCGGCGCGGGCGTCCTGGTCGGTAGAGGCGACTGGCTCGATTCCGGAAGGCCCCACCTCGCCGGAGGCGGCGCAGTGAAGACTGTGAAAGTGGACTCGGTGTCCTGGGCAACCGGTTCCGCGCGCCATGAGGGCGGGTCACCGAATGTGCTCGGTGCAGCCGCGCTGGCGAAGGCAACAGAGGCCATCGCTGGGTTGGATGAACCGGCCTGGCTTGCGCATGAATCAGAGCTGCGGGATGCCCTCGTGGAAGGGCTCTCCAACCTTCCCGGCATAGCAGTTCACCGCATCTTCGCTGACAGCACCGATGCGATCGGCGTAGTGAACTTCTCTGTCCACGGTTACGACGCCGGGCTGGTCGCCGCATATCTGTCCGCAGAACACGGGGTTGGACTGCGGGACGGGAAGTTTTGCGCTCATCCGCTGCTGAAGCGGCTGGGCCTGCCGTCAGGTTCGCTACGAGCGAGTTTCGGGCTCGGATCACGGCAGGACGACGTCGACAGGCTGTTGACCGGTTTGCGCTCGCTTCTTCGGGATGGACTGGGGACTGACTATGCGGTCGACGCCGGGCGCTGGGTGCCCGCGGTCGAGACCCGCCCTTTCCCTGACTGGGCTCCGCCCACGCCGGGAACTGCCGGCGCCGCGCCCTGCACAACCGACTGAGCGCTGCGACCGCACTTCCTCGGCGCGACGCCGCCTTCAACCGGGTGCTTTAATTGACGGGTTCCGTACCCGTCATGCGAGGAGTTCCCAACATGGGTGTTGGAGGTCCGCGCCTCGCCGAGCACCGCCGTCGTGAATTGGCGCGGGGCTATCTGCAGGAAAGTGACCGCTACGAGCGCGTGCGTCCGGGCTACCCCCAAGACAGCGTGGACTGGCTCATACCCGCCGGAGCGTTGCGCGCAGCAGACGTTGGCGCCGGCACCGGCAAGTTCACCCGGGAGCTCATCCGCCGCTGCCCGGAGGTGACAGCTGTTGACCCATCCCTGGACATGCTTGCAGTCCTCGGACAACAACTCCCGCGCGTAGCCAGAGTGCAGGGAACTGCCGAGGCATCGGGACTCGCAACGGCGAGCGCTGATGTACTCACAATCGCCCAGGCCTGGCACTGGTGTGATCCTGCTGCGGCAAGCCAGGAGGCCGCACGTGTGTTGGCGCCGGGGGGAAGATTCGCGCTCGTCTGGAATCAGCTGGACGTCAGCGTTGCCTGGGTACACCGACTCTCCCGCATCATGCATGCCGGAGACGTTTTCCGGCCGAGCTACCGCCCTATGCTTGGTCCGCGCTTTTCGGAGCCGGAGTCAAGGGTCATTCCATGGACGCAGGTTCTTCCGGTCTCGGACATCGTGGAACTTGCGCGCTCCCGCACCTACTACCAGAACGCATCAGCCGGTGTGCGCACCAAGGTGGAAAACAATCTGTCGTGGTACCTGCACGATCACTTGGGGCACCAGCCGGACGCAGTCCTCGAGCTGCCGTACCTTACCTACTGCTGGCGGGCCGGCCGGCTTTAGCCCTCAGCGTCCGTCCCGTTCGTTTCCGGCCCGGAATCTGCACCCTCAGCCGGGTCCTGTGAGTGAGTGCCTGTGTCGGCGGGATTCTGAGCGCGATCCCCCTCTGCCGGCTGTTCAGAGTGCTCGCGCGGCACTTCCTCGTGTTGTGGTTCTTCGCTCATAACCCGACCTCCTGATAGTGGTCCCGCCGTGCCCTGCCGGCAACATACCGTTAGGCCCACCATGCCCTGTCGATTGCTCTCCTGTCGAGTGCCGTGGCTCCGGCTGCACAGGAGCAGTGGCGGCAGCAGCGTGATCGGGCTATATTTTCGGTATGCCGAAACTTCGGATTCAGGTTCTCCTCATCCTGACAACGTTGGTGCTTGCAGGCTGTGGCACCCCACTTGTGGAGCGGACCAGTTCACACAAGGACCCGCGGCCTGTTGTACTGACCACCTTTTCCGTTCTCGCGGACCTCACACGCTCGGTGGCAGGTGAGCATATCCGGGTTGAATCGATCACCAAGTTCGGAACCGAAATCCACGGCTACGACCCCACTCCCTCAGACCTCGTCAAGGCGCAGGACGCGGATCTCGTCCTTGACAACGGCCTGGGCCTGGAGCGCTGGTTCGAACGTTTCGTCCTGTCCATCGATGCGCCGCATGTGGTGCTTTCCGAAGGCGTGGAACCCGTTGACATCCGTTCCGGCGATTACCAGGGACTGCCCAACCCCCATGCCTGGATGTCCCCGAAGGCGGCGCAAACGTACGTAGACAACATTGTTACGGCACTGTCAGAGCTTGATCCCGCACATTCCGGAGACTACCAAGCCAACGGCGCCGGCTTGAAGCGGGAACTCCAGGGCATGCTGACCGCTCTGCAGAATGCGTTCAGCACTGGTGAGGCAACGCCGGCTCTGGTCACGTGTGAGGGTGCGTTCTCCTACCTCGCGCGGGACGCCGGAATCAAAGAAGCCTTCATCTGGCCTGTCAATTCCGACACCGAGGGAACCCCCCGGCAGATCAGCGACGTCATCTCCTTTGTTCAGGAGCACAACGTGCCCACAGTCTTCTGCGAGTCCACCGTCAATCCGTCCGCGCAGCAGCAGGTTGCACGAAGCACCGGCGCTGAATTGGCCGGTCCGCTCTATGTGGATTCGCTGTCGGAGGAGAACGGGCCGGTCCCCACGTTCCTCGACCTGCTCCAACACGACATCGACCTCATCATTGCAGGACTGACCCGATGACCCTGACAGCCAGCGAACAGCCGGCCATCGCCGTCGAAGGTTTGGGCGTCAACTATGGAGACGTGACTGCGCTCCACAGCGTGAGCTTCACCATCAACCGCGCCCAGATCTGCGGACTGATCGGGGTGAACGGCTCAGGAAAATCGACCCTCTTCAAGTGCCTCATGGGGTTGGTGACGGCGCAGCAGGGAACGCTCTCGCTCTTCGGCCGAACGTCCACGGCAGCCCGCAAAGGCAAGCTCGTGGCCTATGTTCCGCAGGCTGAGGACGTGGATTGGGACTTCCCTGTCTCCGTCGCCGACGTCGTCATGATGGGGCGGTACGCTCACATGGGTTTGCTGCGGCATCCCTCACGGACTGACCGTGCCGCGGTGACGGAGGCGCTGGAACGGGTCGGGTTGTCAGAGCTTCGCCACCGGCAGATCGGGGAACTCTCCGGCGGACAGAAGAAGCGCGCCTTCGTTGCCCGCGGAATCGCCCAGGACGCCCAGCTCCTTCTCCTCGATGAACCATTCGCAGGCGTAGACAAGGGCAGCGAGGCCACCATTGTGGAGCTCCTCCGCGAACTGAAGAATGAAGGCCGGACTGTGCTGGTGTCCACCCATGACCTCGCCGGCCTGCCCCGCCTGTGCGACCGCGCAATCCTCCTGCACCAACGGATCCTTGCCGAAGGAACCCCCGATGACGTGCTCACCCATGCCAACCTCGCGCGCGCGTTCGGGCCTGCGGACACTCTTGACTCAGCGGTGGCGCCTACCCGGGCAGGTGCCTAGATGGATCCCGTCATATTCCTCCTTGAACCGCTGCAATACGGCTTCCTGACCCGCGCTCTGTTGGTGACGCTGGCGGCTGCCGTAGTCGCCTCGGTTCTATCCTGCTGGCTCATCCTGATGGGCTGGTCCCTGATGGGTGATGCCGTTTCCCATGCGGTGCTGCCCGGGGTCGCGCTCGCCTACATCGTCGGTATTCCGTTCTCGATCGGCGCCTTCATTTTCGGTGCCGGTGCCGTTGCGCTGATCGGCGCTGTGAAGTCGACCACCAGGCTGAAGTCCGACACCGTGATCGGTGTGGTGTTCACCGCTCTTTTCGCCGTGGGACTGGCCATCATTTCGCGAACGCCCTCGCAAGTGGACCTTATGCACATCCTCTTCGGCAACGTTCTCGGTGTCACGGACGGTGAGCTGTGGCAGGTTCTGATCCTTGGTGCGTTGACCCTGGTGATCGTGCTGGTCAAGCGGCGGGATCTCACGCTGCTCGCCTTCGACCGCACGCATGCACACGTCATCGGGCTCAACACCAAGGCGCTGGCTGCGCTCCTGTTGGGATTGCTCGCCCTCAGCGTGGTGGTGGGGCTGCAGGCTGTCGGTATCATCCTCGTCGTGGCCATGCTGATCACGCCTGGCGCCACTGCTTTCTTGCTGACACGCAGTTTTGACCGGATGCTGATACTCGCTGTTCTGATCACTGCGACCGCCGCGGTCTCCGGCATCTACGCGAGCTACTACTTCGACATCTCAACCGGAGCCGCAGTTGTGCTTGCGCAGGCACTCGCGTTTTCAGTTGCCTACATCGCGGCGCCCCGGACTGGCCTCATCGCACAACTGAGACAGCGACGCCGGCGGGCCGGTTCACCGGCAAGGCAGGCTGTCTGACATGGCGTCGAAAGTGAGCACACCCGGCAGCGAATCCTCAAGTGTCCAAGACTATGTGAAGACCATCTACGCGCTCTCTGAGTGGCATGATGAGCCCGTGACATCATCGCGGCTCGCCGCCCGGCTGTCGGTTGCCAACTCGTCGGTCTCCGAAATGATCCGGAAGCTGGCCGAGCTCGGGCTGGTGAACCACACACCGTACCGGCCCGTCGAACTCACTGCTGACGGTCGCCGCCTGGCCCTGGCCATGGTTCGGCGGCACCGGCTGATCGAGACGTTCCTGGTACGCGATCTCGATTACCGCTGGGATGAAGTCCATGATGAGGCGGAACTGCTGGAGCATACTGTCTCCGATACCTTCATCGACCGGCTCGACGCCCGGTTGGGCTTCCCTTCCGTTGACCCGCACGGTGATCCGATTCCGACGGCTGCGGGGGCGATCACGCTTCCCGACGCATTACCCTTGGACAGCTTCGACGATGGCCACTCCGGACGGGTTACCCGGATCAGCGATGAGGACCCACAGCTCTTGAGGTTCCTGGCGGCCGAAGACATCGGTATTGGTTCTCCGGTGGAAGTGCTGGGCAGGGCTCCCTTCGGAGGTCCGCTTCAGGCGCGCGTCGGCACCGGGACCGGTGCCCGGGACTTCAGCTTCGGTAAGGAACTCACCGGGGCCATCTGGGTCGAGTCAGTGGGCCGACACGCCGGCTGTAGCTTGGTGCCATGACCGCTCAACCGGATGCCCTTCCTGCACCTCTCGGCTGGAAGGTATGGACCGCCGTCGCCATGGGAGGCTTCGCAGGAACCGAGGCACGATATCTGCTCGGCCTGCTCTTTCCCGAGCCGCCCGGCGCGTTCCCCTGGACCACGCTCGCGATCAATGCGGGTGGAAGTTTCCTGCTTGGCTGGCTGACCGCGCGCTGGGCAGGAACCTGCGGGCCGCGGGAGTTGCGGGCCGGGTTGGGGCCGGGCCTCCTTGGGTCATTCACAACCTTCTCCGCGGTTTCGCTTGCCGCGGTGATCGAGCCGGCGCTGATGGTGCCGTACGTCGGGTTGTCGCTCGCGCTCGGTGTATCGGCCGCTGCCGCCGGAATCATCGTGGGGCAGAGGCGGGCGCCATGATGACTGCGGCTCTGGTGGGCCTTGGAGGAATGGTCGGCACGCTGCTCCGCTTCGCCGTCGACACCGCGTATGAAGCGCTCCGTGCACGACGGCGGCACCGGTCTTCGCTGGTGCCACCCTTTCCCATGGGAACGCTGGTGGTCAACATTCTTGGATCGGGTGGAATCGGCATCCTTTGGGGACTGCTGCTGAACTCTGCACTCAGTAACCCCGTCTACACCGCGCTCAGTGCGGGGCTGGCCGGTGGGTTCACCACGTTCAGCACCTTCACTGTCGCGGCTGTTCTCCTGTGGCGGGGCAGGAGGCGGGTGGCCGCCGTCGTGCATGTGCTTGCAAACACCGGCTGCGGGCTGGCCGCGGCCGCGCTGGGACTTCTGATCATCGGCACAATATGACGCGGGAAAACACAAGTACAAAGCTGGCTGACTAGACTGAAGTGGATCCTTGAACGCATCGAAAGGCGCTCCATGACCACGCTGGGAATCGAAGAAGAGTACCTCCTGCTCCATCCCGAATCGGGGTTGCCCGTCTTCAATGCAGCGGATGTCCAGGCACTTCTCGAATCCGGCGGCGCAGTCAGCGGCGAGGATATCCAACGCGAATTGCTGAGCTGCCAAATCGAAACCGCAACGCCGGTGTGCCATACGCTCACCGAAGCGGAGGAGTCGCTGCTGAATTTCCGGCGGCAACTGGCGGCAGCGGCGCGGAAGTCAGGAGTTCGGGCCAGCGGATCGGCAACGGCTCCCCGCATCCAGGAGGGGTACCCCGAGCTCACTGATAAACAGCGCTACCACGAACTGAAATCGAGCGCCCGCGGGATCGTAGCGGACCAGTTCGTTAACGGGCTTCATGTGCACGTGTCCATCCCGGACAAGGAAATCGGTGTACAGGCGCTCAACCGGATCCGACCCTGGCTTCCCATCATCACTGCGTTGAGCACAAACTCTCCGTTCTGGCTTGACCGGGACAGCGGCTTCTCCAGCTGGCGGACGGTGCACTACCGTCGTTGGCCGGTACAGGGCATTCCGCCGATTTTCGCGGATGCTGCGGAGTACGAGCGCCGGATCGAACGCCTCGTGGATACCGGCGTCATCATCGACCGCGGGGTTCTCACTTGGGTTGCCCGGCTCTCCGACAGCTACCCCACCCTGGAGGTTCGCACAGCAGACGCACAGCTGGAGGCGCAGGACTCCGTGCTCATCGCCGGCCTGGTGCGCGGCCTCGTCAGCACAGCGGTCAGCGATGCCCTGAACGGCACGCCGTATCCGGATCCCGACGCCGAGTTGCTGGATGCGGCACAGTGGCAGGCCGCGCGCCAGGGGCTGAGCGACGTCGTCGTCAATCCACTGACCGGAAAGCTGACGCCCGTCCGTGAACAGATGGACCGCCTGCTCGAGTACGTCGGCACGGCACTGGAGGACGCGGGCGATTCCCACTGGATTGAAACCGGCCTCAAGACGGTGTGGGAGCGCGGTACCGGCGCTGTCCGCCAGCGCCGCGCAATGGAACAAAGCGGTGTCACCGGGCTGATTGACCTTTACACCGAGACGCTGATCGCCGAACGCTGAACGTTCAGTCGCCGATCACGCCCCTAATGGCGAAGCATTAGGGGCGTGTCCTGCCGAATCAACGCCGATCACGCAGTGCGGAGGATCCGCACTTCCCAGGGTCGAAGCTCAGGCGTGGGTTCGTCGCCGTAATTGCCGAGGATCAGTGTTCCGCCGCTGACCTGATCCGCTAGCTCTGCGTCGTCGGGGAGGCTCAGCGTGTCACCCGAGACGTTGCCGACAATGAGGAGCGACCCGCCGCCCAGCGTACGGGTGAAGGCGTAGAGGGTGGGATGGTCTTCAGCGAGCATCACAAACTCGCCGAGACGGACTACCTCGTCCTTGTGCCGGAGTTCGATGAGCTGCTGGTAGAACCGGAAGACCGATTGGTCGGCTGCGCGGTCCGTGTCCGCATTGACCGTCGGATAATTCGGGTTGACCGCAATCCAGGGCGTACCGCTTGTGAAGCCTGCCTGCTCCCCCGCCGTCCACTGCACGGGCGTGCGGGCATTGTCCCGGCTCATGATGCGCAGGTTTCGCAGCACTTCCGCCGGTTTGTGGCCCAACGGACCTGTGGCCTCATAGAAGTGGTTGATCGACTCGATGTCACGGAAATCCTCGACGCTCTCGAACGGAGCGTTGGTCATACCGATTTCCTCGCCCTGGTAGACATACGGCGTCCCGCGGTGCAGGTGAAGCAGCGCCGCCCACAGGGTGGCGGATTCGTAGCGAAAAGCCTCGTCATTGCCGAACCGGGAAACCAGGCGCGGTTGGTCGTGATTGTTCAGGTACAGGCTGTTCCAGCCTGTACCGGCCAGTCCCTTCTGCCAGCGGTTCCATGAGGTCTTGAGATCACGAAGGTCCAGTCCCTTGTAGTCCCACTTGCCGCCTGGCCCATGATCGAGGCCGACGTGCTCGAACTGGAAAACCATGTCAACCTCGCGGCGGGCAGGATCAGTGAAGAGCTTCGCCTCGTCGATGGTGACACCTGGCATCTCGCCGACCGTGATGAGCTCGGCTTTCCGCCCCTCGAAAACCTCGCGGTGCATTTCCTGCAGATAGTCGTGGATGCGGGGTCCGGACACGAAATACTGGGAGCCGTCGCCCCACAGTTTCCCGGGCTGCACCGGGCCGTCCGGCAGCGCAGGGTCCTTGGAGATGAAGTTGATGACGTCCATCCGGAAACCGTCCACTCCCCGGTCGACCCACCAGTTCATCATCTCGTAGACAGCCTGGCGTACCTCCGGGTTCTCCCAGTTCAGGTCCGGCTGCTCGGGTGCGAAGAGGTGCAAGTAGTACTGGTTCGTGGCGGGATCCAGTGTCCAGGCCGGACCGCTGAACGCCGAGCCCCAGTTGCTCGGCTCGGCGCCCTTCTCCCCCGTGTCAAAGCCCTCCCGTGCGTCCCGCCACCAGTACCAGTCCCGCTTGGGATTGTCGGTCGACGACGCCGATTCAACGAACCACGGGTGCTCGTTCGATGTGTGGTTCACTACGAGATCCATCACCAGCTTCATCCCGCGCCGGTGCACGCCCTCAAGGAGCTCATCGAATTGCTCGAGCGTGCCGAAGGTCGGGTCGATTCGGCGGTAATCGCTGATGTCATAGCCGTTGTCGTGCTGGGGCGAGGAGTAGATCGGGGAGAGCCACACGACGTCCACGCCGAGTTCCGCGAGATGGTCGAGTTTGCTGATGATCCCGCCAAGGTCCCCGATTCCGTCTCCGTTGGAGTCGGCGAAGCTGCGGGGGTACACCTGATAGACGACGGCGCCGGTCCACCAGGCGGGTTCGGTTTCAGGACTGTTGGTGGTGCTCATTTGGTTGATCCTCTCATCACACCGGAGATAACCCATCGCTGTGCGAAAAGGTACACCAGAAGCAGTGGCGCCATGGCCATCAGGTAGGAGGCGAACGCCACGGAATAGTTGGTGTTGAACTGGCCCTGGAAGACGTACTGGGCCAGGGGCAGGGTTTGAGCCGACGGGTCGGAGAGGATGACCAGCGGCAGCATGAAGTCGTTCCAGGCCCACAGGCAGGTGAGAATTCCGACCGTGGCGTTCATCGGACCAAGAAGCGGAAAGATGACCTTCCAGAAGACCGTCCAGGTGCTGGCGCCGTCGGTGATCGCCGCTTCCTCGAGCTCCATCGGGATGGACCGAATGTACGCGACGTAGACGAAGATATTGAAGGAGAGGCCGTACACCGTATAAAGCAGGATCAGGCCGAGCTGATTGTCCAGCCCGAGCAGCGCAGTCTCCTTCACGACGGGAAGCATGATAATCGGGAAGGGTACAAAGAGCGCTGCGATGAAGTAGAAGTACAGCCCCTTGAAGAGCTTCCGGTGCATGTTGCGGGCAATCGCATAGGCCACCATGGAGTTGGTGAGCAGGGTCAGCAGCACTGCCCCCACCGTGATCAGCGCGCTGTTCATCAGCGCCTGCGGGAAGTCGGTGAGGGTCCAGGCTTCGGCGAAGTTGCTCCAGGCCGGAGTGCCGGGCAACCCGAATCCGGAACCGCCCAGCTCATCGGGAGTCTTCAGGGCCGTCACCACCGTGAAGTAGAGCGGAATGAAGATCGTCAGGGAGAGCACGGCAACCAGCGCGGTCAGCCACCAGTTGATCTGCCGCCGATCGGGACGGTGGACGCGTGAATCTCGGTCGTTATTCCCGAGGGCACTTCGCTCGGCGGAGTAGGCAGTTGCAGTCATTAGAACGAGGCCTCCCTACGCTGCAGGATGCGCAGCTGGATGAACGAGATAGCAATGATGACAAACAGGTAGATCACTGCGTTGGCGGTCTGGTATCCGTATTCGCCGCCCTGGAATCCACCCCGGTAGATGAGCACGGAAATCGACTCCGTGGAGGTGCCCGGTCCGCCTCCTGTCAGGGAGATGATCTGGTCGAAGACCTGAAGGAAGTTCTTCAGCGACAGGACCATGTTGATGGTGAAGAACGCACCGATCAGCGGGAAGGTGATGGTGCTGAACTGCTTCCAGGCCGAGGCGCCGTCAAGCGACGCCGCTTCGTAGAGCTCACCGGGAATGGTCTGGAGGCCGGCCAGGTAGATGATGATGTTGAAGGCCGCCGCCTGCCAGACCGAGAGGATGACGACACCGATCCACGCCGTATCCCCGCTCGCCAGGATGCTGCTCGTGAGCGCATTGATTCCGAGCGCTTCGGCGATGGCCGGCACGGAGTTGGAGAAAAGGTAGTTGAAGACATACCCGACGATCAGGATCGAGAGGATGTTCGGAATGAAGAAGATTCCGCGGAATCCCGTCTTGAACTTGATCCGGCTGTTCAGCGCCATGGCCACCGACAGAGCGATGATGTTCACTGCGATGGTGGAGACGATGGCGAACAGGAAGGTGAATCCGTAGGCGTTCAGGATCCGTTCGTCACGGAACAAATTGATGTAGTTGCTGAGTCCGATGAAGGACCACTCGCCGTAGCCGGCGTAGTTGGTGAAGCTGTAGTAGATGCCCGTCAGCACCGGTACGGTGTGAAAAATCAGGAACAGCGCGAAGGCCGGCAGCACCATGATGTAGAAAGCGCGTGGCAGCTTCTTCGCGGGCCGGGACAGGGTGGGAACGCTCATGAGCGTGCCTCCTCACGGGTGATGGTGCGCTCGGCAATCTTGTCCCATTCGTTGTCCATCCTCGCGAGGAAGCTCTCGGTGTTTCCGCTGAGGATGAATTCCTGGAGGTAGGCGGGCAGTGGAAGGCTGGGCGGGATCTGGTGGTCGATGAATCCGATGATGCGACCGCTCTCGAAGTACGGGGCCAATCCTTCGAGGGCGGGATCCGTGTTGGAGGGGCTTTCACTCAGCGGCGAGAACGTGCTTTGCGCTTCCGAATACCGTTCGACGATGTCAGGTGACATCATGAACTCGACGAAGCGGCGTGCTTCTTCCGGATGCTCAGTGTCCCGTCCAATTGAAAGTCCGACGTCGACACCTGAGACCACGACCGTGTCCTGCGGATCGTTGGTGGCCGGGTACGGAAACGTACCGACGTTGACGTCGGGGTTCGCGGCTCGGATGGGCGGTATGGCGTAGCTGCCCTGCAGGTACATGGCGGATTCCCCGTTGGCGAAGGCTGCGTTCCCTGCGTTGTAGTCCCGGCTGGGCGAGTTTTCCTGACTGTAGGAGAACAGTTTTGAAACCTTCTCCATGGCTTCTTCGTACTCAGCAGAGAATGAAGTCTCGTCCTGCCGCAGCGCATCGTAGAAACCCTCCGGTTGGAGGGCCCCGCCGAGGTTGACGAAGGCGGGGCTTACGGTCCACCCGTCCTTCAGCGTTGTGTAGAACGGGGTAACACCGTTTGCCTCGAACATGTCGGCGAGCGCCACCAGTTCATCCCACGTTCCCGGCACCTCGGCACCGTACTCCTCGAAGATGGCCTTGTTGTAGATGATCCCGCTTGCGTTGTTCGCGAAGGGCAGCGCGTTGATCTCCGAGCCGTCGCAGCTTCCGAGCTCCTGCACGATGTCCTGCACCGCGGGAAGGACCGTCTGAGCAGAGGGCATGTCCGTCAGGTCGGCGAAGACGCAGGCCTCGGCGAGCAGCCCATAGTTCCCGTTTGCGTTCAGCGTCAGCACGTCCGGGGTCTTGTTCTTGACCAGCAGTGTGCGAATTGCCGTGTCGGCGTCCGGGACGTGGTTCTGGACTACGTCGATATCGGGGTTGGCAGCTTCGAAATCGGCGATGATTTCCTCGAAGTTGCCCACCGCCTCGGGTTTGAACTGAAAGAAATCGAGGGTGACGACGTCGTCGTTCCCGCTGGCGGGAGTGCAGCCGGACAGCGTCAGCGCCGCCAGGGCCGCAGCCGATGAGGCAGCCGCCAGTTTCCTTCGTGTAGCGGAATGCTTCACGAATCTCTCCTTAGGATGTGTGGTGTCGCTCTGGTGTCTGTGCCCGGACTTCGATGAGAACGGACTGTTCGGGGAAAAGTACCGGCGCCTGGACGCCGAGTGCGCCCAGAAGCCGGCCGCTCATGGCAAGGGGTGCGCCATTTCGGGCGGCTTCGACCCAGGCAAGGCCGGATTGGCCCTGGTCCTCGTAGTCGAAAGCAGCCGGTGTGATGCTGTAGGTCGTCATGGGATCAAGGCCGGGAAAGGTGATTCGGCCGGGTGGGTAGGATGCGCTTGAGCCCGTGAGCGAGTAGCCGTACAGGGCGCTTCGTTTGTCGCTCGCAACAACGCCGCGCAGGTCCATTGACGGGTCCGGGAGATCCGCGTGCACGGTCGTCCCGGCGTGGAGCACATCCCGCCAGCGTTTGTGGAGGTCAATCCAGGAACCGAGCCGGCCAAGTTCTTCGGCCGTGAGGTTGGAGATGTCCCACTCCACGCCGAAGTGGCCGAAGATCGCCGTAGCAGAGCGGAATGAGAGGCTGTGTGTGCGTCCGGTTGAATGGGATCGGGGACCGCCCACGTGCATGCCCATCAGCTCCGGCGGAACCAGGAGCCCGGTGTATTTCTGGTTGACCAGCCGTTCGATGGGGTCGATGCAGTCGCTCGTCCAGATGCGATCGGTGTGACGCAGGATCCCCATGTCCACGCGTGCGCCGCCTGAGGCGCAGGACTCGATCTCCAACCTTGGGTGGCGTTCCTTCAGCTCGGCCATGAGTCGATAGACGGCCTCCACATTGGAATGGACGACGGCGGCACCGCTCGTCGCGTCGGCGGCTTCCAGCAGGTCGCGGTTATGGTCCCACTTGATATAGGCGATGTCGTTGGTTCTGAGCACATCATCGATACAGGTCAGGATGTAGTCGTACGCCTCCGGGATCGCCAGGTTGAGCACCTGCTGCTGGCGGGCGGCGACCGGCAGTCGGCCCGGCGTCTGGATGATCCATTCCGGGTGATTGCGGGCAAGCTGGGAGTCCGGGTTCACCATCTCCGGTTCGAACCAGAGCCCGAACTCCATGCCCAGGGAGCGCACGTGATCGATCAGCGGGGCCAGGCCATCCGGCCAGATGGTCTCGTCGACGAACCAGTCCCCCAGACCCGCGGTGTCATCGCGGCGTCCGCTGAACCAGCCGTCGTCGAGCACATAGCGTTCGATGCCCGCCTGGGCAGCCCTGTCTGCAAGTGCCTTCAGAGTGGGAAGGTTGTGATCGAAGTAAACGGCTTCCCAGGTATTGAGCGTGACCGGCCGCGGCCGGTCGGGGTGTTCCGGCCGGCTGCGGAACTCGGTGTGGAAGCGGGATGCAAGTTCATTGAGCCCATCGCCCCAGGAACCGAATGCATCCGGGGCCGCATAGGTGGCACCGGGAGCCAACGACATCTCCTGGGGCAGCAGGAGCTCACCGCACGCGAGGAATCGATCACCGGACGGCGTCTGCTCCACAATGTACTGGTGGTTCCCGCTCCAGGCCGTATGCACGGCATGCACGCGCCCGCGTTCGAAACCAAATGCTCTCTCCCCCGCTGCAACGAGCAGGGTTGCGTCTGCGCCGGGGCGGCCGCGCCTGCTCTCGCGGTGATAAGAGCCGGTGGTGAGGTTGTGGCGCTGGGGCGATCGTTCGCGCAGATGGCGCCCGGTGTGGTCGAGGACTTCCTGCGCACTGTCGGGAAGGGGAAAAAAGGCGAGGAGGGAACGCACCTCATACTCCTCCGTTCCAGTGTTTGTCACGGCAAGCCGCTGGCGGAGAAGCCCTGCTTCCGTGAGGGTGAGCTGTATTTTCAGGGCGAGGCCGGCGTCGTCGTCGTTCGCGGTGATGGTGAGTTCGTTTTGGCCTGCGGTCAGGTCTGTCACCTGGAAGGCAGGGGTCAGGAATCCGCTGCCGCGTTGTCCGGTGAACCCAGGGGTGCCCTGCCAGCCGTAAGACTCCTGGGGAATCAGCGTGAGACGGGCAGGGGAGTCAATACTTCCGGATACCCGCTGCGGAACGGAGGCCGAGGCAAGCGCCGCCAGCTCGGCAGCAGGGCATTCACCGAGCGCCGGCCCCCAGTACAGGATGGACGGCAGCCCGGCGGTGGAGGTGTCGACGACGACGCTGGTGCCGCCGCGGGCGAGATGGAGGGGACGTGATGAATGCATGCAATAATTTTTATCGTAGAACTAAGTAAGTGTCAATCATCACATTGCGCCGCAAATCTGCGTGTGACAGATCCAGAAACAACGATTATATTTTCGTTATGGAAACTAATCTCCGGTGAAAGGTACGCTCATGAACGTGGTCGCGTCCCTCTCTCCTGACAGCCCCTCCCGTCTGCTTGCCAGGGAGGTCCTGATCGGCGGTCCGCTGTCCCGCGGCGAATTGTCACGGCGTCTTGGCCTCTCTGTGGCGAGCCTGACCCGCCTGAGTAAGCCGTTGATCGAAGCCGGGATCCTGCAGGAGGGCCGCGAAGTAATCGAGGGCGGAGTCGGCCGTCCCACCAGGCCACTTGAGGTGCCCGGCGGCACGCACCGGTTCATCGGCATCAAACTCACCGGTACCGCCGCTTCCGGCGTGGCAACGGACCTGCGGTGCCAGACAGTTGCCACTGCCGAGAAACCGCTTGTCAGCCACGCTGTCTCCGACGTCCTTGAAGCGATCATCTCCGTGGTCGGTAGGCTGAACGACGGCCAGGCGGTGGACGGCATTGGGATCAGCATCGGCGGCAAGGTCAGCGACGACGGCACGGTCCTGCGGGCACCCTTTCTGCAGTGGCGCGATGTACCGCTCGGTTCCCTGCTTCAGGAGCGAACCGGCATTCCGGTCACGGTGGAGAACGACGTCGTTGCCCTCACCGTGGGTGAGCAATGGTTCGGGGCGGGCCGGGGCGTCAGCAACTTCGCGGTGCTTACGGTGGGGGCGGGCGTGGGCTACGGCCTGGTGATCAATGACCGGGTCATTGCCCCCGTGGATGCCGGGCTGGGCCTCGTGGGGCATTACCCCGTAGACTCCGCCGGCCCACTGTGCAGGGAGGGTCACCGTGGATGCGCTGGGGCTGTGCTCACCATGGCGGCCATCAGTGGCCAGGTGCGAATGGCCACCGAAGAGGAATGCACCTACGAGGAGGTCCTGCAACGGGCGCGAAGCGGCGAAAGGCTCGCCTCGCTGGTGGTGAAGAACGCAGGCGCTGCCCTCGGTGTGCTCATTGCTGCGGTAGCCAACCTCACCATGGTGAATTTGGTGATCCTGTCCGGCGAGGGCGCGGCTCTCGCCGATATTGCAGCCGAGGAGATCAGGGCGTCAGTCCACGAACACCGGGACCCCGAGGCAGCGCCGGTGCACCTGACACGTGAACCGACCGACTTCGGCCAGTGGGCTCGAGGCGCCGCAGCGGTGGCAATCCAGAGCTCGATCCTGGGCCCGAGACGCTGACCTAGCGCCCCTCGTTTCGTCTGGTGAGGCCTACGATGAGGCAGATCAGTCCGGTTGCCAACGGCAGCAGCGTGTATAGCGTGTGCGTTCCACCGACGTAGCTCATGATGAAGATGTAAATAAATGTCGCGATGACTAGCACCAGACCCACCGCGATCAGCGCACGGCCACGGTGCGGAGGCGGAAGCGGGGGCAGCCACGACGGGCGGCCGTTCACCGAACTCATGTGTTCAGTGTACGTTCGCGGGTCCTTGAGGTGGTTCGTGTGCCGAATCAGCGGAATAGGTTGT
Source organism: Arthrobacter vasquezii (assembly GCF_029455255.1). Lineage (NCBI taxonomy): Bacteria > Bacillati > Actinomycetota > Actinomycetes > Micrococcales > Micrococcaceae > Arthrobacter > Arthrobacter vasquezii. The sequence continues at coordinate 57,019 of NZ_JAROKN010000009.1, forward strand.
AGTCGCTCCAGCCGGATCCGACAATCGATCGGGCCGCCCAGCGGCCGGCGGCGAAGGGATAGTAGGCGAGCCGCCCGTCGGTGAACCGGGTCAGCAGGCCCTGCCGCCCGGACTGGCCGAACCCGGCGAGAGAGCCCATGGAGTCGGCACTCTGCCAGCCCGTGCCGATCGTCCTGCGGGATTCCGGCAAGAACTGACCTGTCCCGTTGGAACGGTACTGAATGAGCTTTCCGTCAGCCTTCTTCGCGAGGATGTCCATGCGGGAGTCGCCGTCGAAATCAGTCATGGTCAGGTAAAGACCATTCCAACCGGTACCGATGCGCGTCCGCGGGCTGAGCACGCTGCCTGACGGGTTCGGGTAGTGCCACAGTGCGCCCTGCGAATCGTAGGCAACGATGCCCGGATACCGATCTCCGGAGCGCCACTTGCCGACCGTCACAAAGTAGCTGCCCCAGCCGTTGCCGATGGTCTGCGCCGGCTGGAAGCCTCCGCTGGTTATTCCGGCATAGTGCGTCAGCCGCCCATCCTTCCACTGCGCAACCAGGTCAAGCACCCCGTCCTGGTTCCAATCAGTGACGAAGCCATTCTTCAGCGCGGACCACCCGCTGCCGATCCTTGCCCGCTGGGCGAATCCACCCTTTCCGTTCGATGGATAGTTCCAGAGTGTGCCCGCAGCATCAGCAGCGACGACATCGGCAGTACCACGGATAGACGGCGGGAAACCTGCCGCCCACCAGACGGCCGCGTTGGCGTCGACGGTACCGGTGCCGCAGCCGTTGGCGCAGGGGCGGGTCAGCGGCCGGGTGGAATCAGCGAGGATTCGTTCGATGTCTTCCGGGCTCAACGCCGGGTTGACCGAAAGCATGAGCGCTGCGACGCCGGCAACATGCGGTGCAGCCATGGACGTTCCCTGCATGTACCCGTAGGCCTCCGCCACCGGTGCTGTCCTTCCGCTGTTCATGGTGGAGAGGATATTTTCAGCTCCGGTGCTGCCGTCTCCGCCTGGCGCACTGACGTCCACCTCCGGGCCGAAGTTGCTGTAACTGGCGTGGTTGCCGGCTCGGCTGGTAGCACCAACGGTGATTACGTTGTTGCAGTTCGCCGGCATCACGTTGGCTGCGGGCTGGGTTTCATTGCCCGCAGCTGCGATGATGACGGACCCCTGTTGTACTGCGAAGTCGATGGCGTGCTGCAGATATGGACTGCAAACTTCCTCTGCTCCCAGGCTCATATTAATGACCCTGGCGGGGTTGTGGTTCGCCGGAAGCGTGTGGAAGATTCCGTTCTCGGTCCAGGCGACCGTGCCGCCCGCCGCCCACCTGATGGCGTCAGCGGTGTCGCTGAGGAGCCCACCACAAGCTCCCATCACACGCAGAGGAAGGAGTTTGGCCCTATAGGCGACCCCGGCCATTCCCTTGCCGTTGTTGCCCAGTGCGGCCGCAATACCCGCCACGTGCGTGCCGTGCCACGATGATTCGGTCGACTGCGCGCCAGGTTCCGGGTCCAGGCACGCATCACCTGGATCGCTAGGATCGGCATCACGGCCGTTGCCGTCAACAGCGATCACGGGATCAGCAACGAAGTCATAGCCGGGAAGCACGTTGCCATCCAAATCAGAGTGGCCGGTGATTCCCGTGTCCAGGATTGCGATTGTCTGACCAGCACCCGTTGACCGGTCCCACGCAGCCGGGACACGAAGGCCTGCCGGCTCCGCGAACAGGTTCCACTGGTCCCTGAAGCCGGGATCGTTGACCCCGGCGAGCGGACGCATGAGCACATCCTCCTGGGCATGCACAATGCCTGGCAGTTCGTTAAGTGCCGCGACAACGCCGTCCGCAGCCACGGTTGAAACTTCACCGTCGGCTTTGACCACCACGGCGCCGTCCGCCGTCTCCCGGAGTTCCCTGACGGACAGGCCGAGATCCTTCGCCAGGCGACCAAACGCGTTCCCCTTGGCGCCTTGCACCGCAGCGGGACCGTCCTCGAAGGTGATGATGAAGCGCCCGGTGGATTCCGCTGCCCCGGAGCCTGCCGTAGCGGGGGCCGCCACGACCTCATCGGGGAGGACCTTCGCCGGGATAGGCGAAGCTCCGGCCGGCGGCGCGACCAGCAGGGAACACGCGATGGCCGTCGTCATCGCGGCGGGAAGAAGAGTGCGGGAGCCGGAGCGCAGGAAAGGCATATGGATCCAGGCGGTTGTGAAGCGGGACGGCATGAGGTCAAACGTACAGAAACACGCCGCCTGCCGTGACGAACCTGTGGATATCTTTCCGATCAGCCGGACTGAATGCTGCGGAAGACAGAGAAAAAGCCCCGGCGAACCGGGGCTTAGTCAGTGGAGATGGCGGGAATTGAACCCGCGTCCGATGCAGTGTAGTCAGGGCTTCTCCGGGCGCAGTTTGCGTCGGTTTTTCTCAGCTCCAGCCATCATGCAAACAAGTGGCTGCCAAGCTCAGTTGCATAAGAGTCCCCTTGGTTCCTGCAACGAAAACCAAGAGCAGTGGCCCTCTAAATGACGCCAGGATCCGGGTCGAGAGCATACCCGGGCTGACGGACTAGCTCGGCTGCTTAGGCAGCGAGAGCGAAGTCAGTGCGCTTTTGTTCGGCACTTATTGTTTTACAGAGAGCGTTTACGAGATAACTCTGTATCCTCGGCCCGCTTCACCTGTCGCGACTAACATCGTCGAAACCTGTCATCCCCATGTTCAATTTTCAAGCAGCGATTTCACTCGCTGTCTCCCCGAATTGCTCCGGTATACCTAGTCTAACGCAACCACTTCCCGAATCATTCCGGAAGTCCCGAAAACCGGCAGCGGATGCTAGAACCTGATTCCAAGGATGACGATCTGCGCCTGCCACAGCATCAGGACAACGAAGGAAACGGCCACGAACGCCAACCCCAGAGCCGCCAGCGCCGTCGTCGCTGCCTGCTTGCGACGGAAGCTCCACCAAAATACGGCCATGTTGAGCAGGATCAGGATCGGAGAGATCCACACGAGGATCTGTGCAAAATACACGTAAATCAGGAAGAAGAACGGAATCAGCGACAGGAACCCAGCGGGAACTACGGCGAACAGCAACAGCAGGTTCACGATGGCTCCGACCGTCACCCACCAGGGGCGCTTGTACTTGAGCTCGGACTCTTCCTCGGCCTCGTCGGGTTCCTGGGCATCCCAGAAGACATCGCTCATGCCCCAAGGTTCCGTTCCCGCATGGCGCGCTGCGCTTCGCGGCTGTCCTGCTGCTCACGCAGCGTCTGGCGCTTGTCATACTCCCGCTTACCGCGAGCAATACCGATCTCCACCTTCGCGCGTCCGTTGAGGAAGTACAGCTGCAAAGGGACGATGGTGTATCCGCTCTCGCGGATCTTGTGGGAGATCTTTGTGAGCTCTTCGCGGTGCAGAAGGAGCTTACGACGCCGGCGTGCAGCATGGTTGGTCCAGCTGCCCTGCGTGTATTCGGGGATGTGGATTCCCTCGAGCCAGAGCTCGTCATTGTAGAAGATGGCGAACCCGTCAACCAGGGACGCCCGGCCGGCCCTGAGTGACTTCACCTCGGTACCTTGGAGGGCAATTCCTGCTTCATAGGTGTCCAGCACCTGGTAGTCGTGCCGGGCCTTCCGATTGGTGGCCACTACCTGACGGCCACTTTCCTTGGGCACGGTTCAACTCCTTCAATAGTGCGGTGCGCTTCAAGACTGAAGGCGAACAACGCGTCCTAGTCTACGGCGTTGGGCCGGACCTGCGCTGTGCGCGTCCACAGCGCAGGTCCGTTCGCCGTATCCAAGTGCTAGAGCAGGCCCATCGGGTCAACCAGACTGCCGTTGAGCACGGTCTCGAAGTGCAAATGGCAGCCGTTCGAGTTGCCGGTGGTACCCGTGTAACCGATCAGCTGTCCGGCGCTCACACGCTGTCCCGGGCCCACGAGGTAGCTCGCCAAGTGGTAGAAGTTGGTAGCCAGCGCGTTGCCTCCGACCACGCCGTGGTTGAGCACAATCCGGTTGCCGGCACCCGGAAGGGCGTTGGAATCCGCGTACCAGACTTCGCCGGCCGCCGGGGCATACAGCGGGGTTCCGCAGTTCACCCCGTAGTCAATTCCGGTGTGGGTGTAGCCGCCGGAGCCATTGAAATCGATGGTGCCCAACGGAGTTGGACGCCATCCGTAGCCGGAGGTGATCGGGCCGCTCACGGGAGAGCGCAGCCCGAAAGCCGACGGGCTGGACGCCGGCGGCGGAACGATTACGGGCGCAACCGGCTTCGGGACTATCGGGGCAGGTACGACGACGGGAGGCGGTTTCGGGCGATTGGCGGCTGCCGCTGCTTCCGCTGCACGCCTGTTTGCCTCCGCTGCCTCTGCTGCCGCGCGGCGGTTGGCCTCCGCTGCCGCCGCTGCGCGTCGCTCATTCTCGATTCGTGCCCGCTCCTCGGCCTCGGCCTTGAGCCTGGCCTCTTCCCGCTTGCGGGCTTCTTCGATCAGCCTGCGTTGGCGTTCCGCTATGTCGACCACGACCTGCTGGTGCGCCTCTTCGACTTCGGCGAGCTTTGCCTCGATCACCGGCTTCTGCTTCTGCAGCTTCTCGGACAGCGTTGACGTGTCGGAGATGAGTTTGTCGACCTTTGCCTTCTCGGCAGCGGCTTCATCCCTGGCAACCTGTTCCGCCGCGAGTGCAGCCTCGGCCTTCGCCTTCAGGTCAACGATCTCCTCTTCAACCGCGACCAGCCGCGCCTGCGAGTTCACGTTGGTGGCGTTTTGCTGCGCCATGCGCTCGAGGGCGGAATTCTGGTTACGGAGTGCCTGCTCCACGAGCTCCATGGATGCGAAGCCATCAGAACCGTTGCTCCCAAGCATCAGCGAGAGGCCAGTCGGCACTCCCCCGCTCTTGTACGCCTGCGTCGCGATCTGGCCAATCACCTTCCGGGTTTCAGCCATCTCGGCTTCGTCCTGCTTCAGCTGTTCGGTGAGCTTGTTCTTGGTTTCCTGCGCCAGCTGCACCCGCTGCGCGAGGGCGTTGACCTCGCTCGTTGCAGCTTCAACGCGACCCTGCGCATCCGCAAGCGACTGCTGCGCACCCGGGAGCTGACCCTGGTACACCTTCAGCTGGGCGATGGTTTCAGTGATGTCCTCGTCGAGGTACTCGATCGACTGCTGAACTTCAGCGATCTGCTCCTCGAGGGCGGACTTGCGGTCCTCGAGCTGATCAGCGTGGACGGGACCGCTCAACGTCAACGTCAGACCGGCCACGGCGGCCAGCGACAGAGCAGTCAGCGTCTTGAACGCCGGTGGGCGGGGAATCCAACGAAGCGAACATAAGTTCACGCTGCGCATACAGTCTCATTTCTCACAAGAACCTACCCTAAACCTTCAAGTAGCGTCTGAGGGTTAGGAGCGATGAAGCGCCTGCCAGCAATGCACCCAGGAGGAACAGTGCAGGAACCACGAGCAGAAGCTCCTGGGTGGAGATGAAGCCCATCTGCGGATACTCCCGGGACAGCCATTCCCCGCCGTAGCGCAGAACAGCCCAGAGCGTCCCCGAAGCGATGGCAGCTCCCAGAATGGCGGCGATGACTCCCTCAAGAACGAAGGGGAGCTGGATGATCGCCTTACTTGCGCCGACCAGACGCATGATGCCCGTCTCCCGTCTTCGGCTGAACGCCGAGAGACGAATTGTGGTTGCAACCAGCAGGATGGCACCAACGCTCATCACTACGGCAATACCCAAGGCGACGAGCGAGGCGATATTGATGTAGCCGAAGATCTCCTCGAGATACTCGCGCTGGTCGCTAACGATATCCACCCCTGGTTCAGAGGAGAAAGCCTCGCTGATGACCTCGTACTTTTCCGGGTCGACGAGACCAACGCGGAAGGACTCCGGAAGCTGATCGGCCGTCACGGCCTCCACGATCGGCGAGTTTGCGAGCTGTTCACGGAAGTGGACCAGTGCCTGATCCTGCGACTCGTACTCCACTGTGTCCACATAACTGCTCAGTTCGGGCGAGTTCAGCTTCGCTTCAATGGCACTGCGTTGCTCATCAGTAACGGGGCCCGATGCGCAGCTCTCCGAGGTGGAGTTCTCAACGCAGAGAAACACGGCCACCTGCACGCGGTCATACCAGTACCCCTTCATCTGGTTGATCTGCAGCTGCAGCAGCCCCGCCGCGCCCACGAAGGTGAGCGAGATGAAAGTAACGAGCACCACCGAAACCACCATCACGAGGTTTCGTCGCATCCCTGAAGCGATCTCCCCAAGTACGAATGCGAACCTCATCCGGCAGCCGCCGTCGTCGTCGTTTCTCCGATGTAGATGCCCTGCGCATCGTCGCGGACCACGGAGCCGTCCCGAAGCTCAACCACGCGCTTGCGCATCGTGTTCACGATGTCGTCGTCGTGGGTTGCCATCACTACCGTGGTGCCGTTCTGGTTGATCTTGTCGAGCACCTTCATGATGCCCATAGAGGTGGTCGGGTCCAGGTTCCCGGTGGGCTCATCCGCAAGCAAAATCCCGGGCTTGTTCACGATCGCACGGGCAATGGCCACACGCTGCTGCTCGCCGCCGGAAAGTTCATGCGGCATGCGGTTGTTCTTGCCTTCGAGGCCCACCGTCTTCAGCACTTCCGGGACGGTTTCGCGGATCACGGCCCGGCTCTTCCCGATGACCTGCATTGCAAAAGCCACGTTGGCGAAGACGGATTTGTTGGGCAGCAGCCGGAAATCCTGAAAGACGACGCCGATACCGCGTCTCAGCCGCGGAACGCGCCAGCTCGGGATATTGGCGACGTTCTGCCCGGCCACATACACAGCGCCGCGTGTTGCCCTGTCTTCTTTGAGCACCAGGCGGATGAACGTCGACTTACCGGAGCCGGATGCGCCAACCAGAAAAACGAACTCGTCACGGTCGACATCAAGGCTGACACTGTCCAGTGCCGGCTTCGATTTCTGGTCGTAGACCTTGGTAACTTGCTCGAATCTGATCATGACTACTCTGCGCCCACATAACACTGCCGGTACATGGGCATGGGTGGGGAAAGGGAGACCGGCCTTCTCGACTATAGGCAGCAGTTCCGCGCTGCGGCAGGCACCATCACGGTGTGTCGCGGATCCATAACGGGCGGCATCGTGCCGAACAGCGCCGCCGGCTCACTCTCCGCTGTTGCGGTTGTTGGCGCGCCAGCGAATTCCCGCGTCGATGAAGTCATCGATCTCGCCGTCGAACACTGCGGACGTATTGCCCACCTCATGCTCGGTGCGCAGGTCCTTCACCATCTGGTATGGATTCAGCACGTAAGAACGCATCTGGTCTCCCCAGGACGCCTTGACGTCACCGGCATGCGCCTTCTTCTCTGCATCTTCCTGCTCCTTCTTGAGCAGGAGAAGCCGGGACTGAAGAACCCTCAGTGCCGCCGCGCGGTTCTGGATCTGCGACTTCTCGTTCTGCATGGAGACGACGGTGCCCGTGGGAATGTGCGTCAGCCGAACTGCCGAGTCTGTGGTGTTGACCGATTGGCCGCCGGGGCCGGATGACCGGAAGACGTCAACGCGGATTTCGTTGTCAGGAATGTCAATGGAGTCAGTCTGCTCGATCAGCGGAATCACCTCGACCGCCGCAAAGGAGGTCTGGCGCCGGCCCTGATTGTCGAAGGGGCTGATACGCACCAGGCGGTGGGTACCTGCTTCGACGGACAGGGTGCCGAACGCGTACGGGGCCTTGACCTCGAAGGTAGCTGACTTGAGGCCCGCTTCTTCGGCGTAGGACGTGTCGAGCACCTGAGTCGGGTAACCGCGGCGTTCCGCCCAGCGGAGATACAGGCGCAGGAGCATTTCCGCAAAATCTGCGGCATCCACTCCTCCGGCGCCCGAGCGGATGGTGACGACGGCTTCGCGTTCGTCCCACTCCCCCGCGAGAAGTGTGACGACTTCGAGGTCATCCAGCGCCTTGCTCAGGGACGTTAGCTCCTTCACGGCCTCGACGCGAGACTCTTCGTCGTCCTCATCCTGCGCCAGTTCGACGAGGACTTCGAGGTCATCAATGCGCGCGGTCAGCTTGGCCAAGCGGTCGAGTTCGGTCTGCTTGTGGGACAGCCTGGAGGTTATTTGCTGTGCGGCGGCAGGATCATCCCACAGGTTGGGTTCGCCGGCCTGCTCGCTGAGTTCGGCGATTTCCGTCCGGATCGCCTCGACGTCCGTCACTGCCACGATGGAGTCGTATTTTGCACGAAGGGCGCGGATCTCCGCGGAAAAATCAATAGCTGCCATGGTGTTTCAAGACTACGTCATGGTCCTGCGGTCGGAGTTAACGGGTCAGGTCCGCTCGCGCATCAGCCGTCGCGGCAATAGGGATGCCGGCTGGAACCAGAAAGTTCACGATCGGCGGATGAACGACGGCGGTCAGAACCACCCGAGCGGTTTGCGAATCCGGTGCTCCTGTCGCAGGGTCCAGGTTCAGGTTATTGAACCGCGCCGGCGCGCCCGACCGCTCGAGGTAGGCGGCCGCTGCCCGCGAGACCGAGTCGCTCTCAAGTTCCGGTACTGGTTCCCCGGCGCCTGAATCTATGGAGGCGACCGAGAAGGTATCGGCTGCGCTCAATGCCGCTCCGTCCGCTACCGATAGCAGCTTCTTGTGCTCGATGTAGACGGCGGAAACCGCCGTGACAACCGCAACCACCAGGAGCGAAAGCAAAATGTACCCGATAATCAGAACAGTGATTTGCCCCTGTTCGTCATCATCCTTATCCACGTTTCGGTCCGGGGGCATCATCCGAAACGCTCCACGAGCTGGGTTGCGCTTGAATCGACCGTGGCTGCTGACGTGTTGAGGCCGGGCATCGTGGGGATCAGCGGCAGCGGAACCCTCAGATCGACGGCGACGGTGACGCTCGACCCGGGCTCCAGGCAGGTGCCTGCGCAGGTAATCGTCACCGCTGCGTCTTCGGGTGCGAATCCGAAATCGTTGATGGTGAACTCCACAGCCTGTTCAGCGCGGGCATAAGCCTCCTCTGGGCTATCCGAGTCAACGAAAACCTTGGCTGCCTGGTCGGCAGCGCCAACGACGGCGAATGACGCCCCCTGCACTGAGCCCACAGTCAGCACGAGGTAGACAACGGGCACCAGCAAGAGCAGACCAAGGAAGGTGAATTCGAGAACTGCGCTGCCGTCGTCGTCGTTGTCTTGCCAAGCTGCGCGGACGCGCTCAGGAAGGAAGCGCAGCATGTCCGTTGACCTCCATGGTTCCGGACGGACCAATCAGCCCGATCACGGGAATCGGAGCGCGAACCGTGACCTGAAGGACGGCAGAGCCGCCCCGATTGACCCGGCTCACCGACACGTCCTGTGCGTAGGCGCTGTTGATCGCATCGGCGATGAGTGAAGTTGTGCGCGCTGCTGCATCCGCTGGTGAGCGATCGGCGAGAGTGCCGTAGCGAGCACCGGAAGACGCTGCGTCGATCAGGGTGTTCCGCACGTGGAGTACCAGCGTGAGCTGAACGATCGCGATGAAGATGATCGTCAGCAGGCCGCCGATGAGAGCGAAGTCGACCGTTGCGGCGCCCCGTTCATTCGGGTGCCGGTGCCGGTTGTCCATGCGCGAGGAGAGGAGAGTCACCGCGTTATGGACTGACGCGGTTGATCGCCTCGTTGAACAGTCCCTCCAGCGCCGGCGATGCAATAGCCAGAAGTGCGGCCACCAGGACGGCTGACATCAGCGTGATCATCACCCACCCAGGCACGTCACCGCGCTCGGGGTGGTCCGCAGTGTGCGTGAGGTGCCCACGGATTCGGAGGAGGGTCGTCGTGAACAGAAAGCGTGCGATGAGGCGGTTACGCATGCTGGTTCCTTTCTTTGAGGTGATTAGAGTCCAAGGTTGATCAGGGCAATACCCGGGTAGACGGCAAACAGAACGGTGAGCGGCAAGACGCCAAATACGAGGGGCACCATCATGGCGATCTCTTTGCGTCCGGCGGATTCCATGAGTTCGCGCTTTGAGAGGTCCCTGACGTCCTGAGCCTGGGCCCGAAGTACATCGGCGAGCGGTGTTCCCCTCTCAACAGCTACGCTGATGCCGTCAACGAACCGTACGAGCGGCGCCAGTTGGGTGCGGTTGGAGAAGTTCTGAAGGGACTGCATCAAGGGCGTTCCGGCTCGGGTTTCGGCAAGAACGCGTGCGAATTCTTTGGTCAGCTCACCGTGGCCTGTCCTGCAGATACGTTCCAGTGCGCCGGTAGCGCTCTCGCCCGCGCTGACGGCGAGGGCCATCAACTCTGCGAGGCTTGGGAATTCTGCGAGGATGCGGCTTTCCCGCTTCCTTATCTGTGCGCCGAGCAGGTAATCGCGCAGGAGATAGCCGCCGGCGGCACTGCCGAACACGATGAGGATCGCGAGCATTACGTTGAAACTGCCGGAGGCCGCCAAAGTGAGAAGGATTGTTGTCGACGCGGCAAGCCCGATGCTCCCCCAGATGATTTGCTCGGCACGAAAGTCGAGGACGGATTGTGAGCGGCCCGCCTGCTCCAGCCTTCTCGCGAGAACGGACGACGCCGGGCTGAACCTGTTGAGCCAGGTGACGGCGTCCCGCGCCACTGGCCGGATGATTCGTTCCAGCGGTCCAAAGGGGGTAACCGTTTGGGCATGCAGAAGTCTTGAGCTCACGTCTACAGATTTGAGTTGGGGAGCGATGCGCTCAACGAACCGCGGCTGACGCATGATTGGCAGTCGAACGAATATCAGCCAGAGCCCGGATCCCAGGCATGCGCCCACGAGTGCCGCCAGTGCAAACTCCATCAGCTCAGCACCCGCTCGTCATCAGGCAAGGCGCCGATCCGCAGCATGATCCAGTAGCAGAACGCCGAAACCAGCAGTCCTCCGATGAGCACTACCGCGCCACCCGCTGTGTTGTACGCCGCGACGGCTTCAGGCCGGGTCGAGAGTAGGGCCAACACAATCCATGGTGCTGCCACGGCTAGCCGGGCAGCGTTGACGGTCCAGGATTGGCGCGCCTCAAGCTCGCTTCGGGTTCTTGCGCTGTCACGCAGGAATTCCGCGAGGGTGCCCAGCAGCCTGCCCAGATCGGTGCCGCCGACCTCGCGGGTGAGGCGCAATGCCTCCACGATGCGGTCGGCCACAGGATCGGCCAGCCGGTCCTTCAGGCGATCGAGGGATTGATCGAATTGCCCGCCGGATCGATAATCGCCCGCAAACTCGCGGAAAGCCGACCGGAGTTCCTCCGGCCCCTTTACGCCCAACTGCATCAGCGCTTCCGGCAGGGACAGGCCCGCACGGATAGCGGAACGAAGATGGTCCACGACATCCGGCCACAGCTCCCGCAGTGAAGCTGTGCGCTTCCGCGCGCGCCAACGAACCAGCATGAGCGGCGACAACCCACCGAAGATCGCGAAGCAGGCCGCTATGGCCGGCGTACCCGTAAAGACGAAGACAAAGAGGAACACGAAGAGGGCGGCAATCCCGCTGGCTGCCAGCAGACCGCTGGCTGATACCCGCACGACGCCGGCTCGCAGAAGCAGTTCCTCCACCTTGCCGGCACCACGCCGGGCCTTTGCAGGCCGCGGTGGGACCGCCCAGGTCGACCACCAAATCAGCAACAGTCCGGCTCCGAGTGCCACACCGACTGCAACGGTCATGATGGGCTCAGGAGGGAGGCGACAGTGTAGCCGGCGGCCGCGAACTTCTCCTCAGCGGGCATGTTCGAAGCGGTGGCATGCAGCTCACCATCGGTTCGTTTGAACAAGGTCGAGGTCTCGATCACGCCGTTCTCGACGCGGCGCCCCAGTGCAACGATCTCCGCCACCCGCCGCTGCCCTGATCCCTCGCGAACGCAGTGCACCACCAGATCGATGCAGGAGGCAACGGTCGGCACCACGAACGCGCTGGAAATGTTTGCGCCCGCCAACAAAGGCAGCGTACAAATCTTGGTCACTGCGTCATGCGCACTGTTGGCATGCACGCTGCACATTCCAGGAAGCCCCGAATTCAGAGCGATGAGCATGTCGAGACTCTCAGCTTCCCGGACCTCACCGACAATGAGGCGATCTGGACGCATGCGAAGTGCTTCCTTCACGAGGCGTCGAAGCGGTATCTCGCCATGGCCCTCAAGGTTGGGCTGCCGGCACTGCAACCCCACGACGTCACGCAAGGGAAACTGAAGCTCGAAGATTTCCTCGACAGTCACGACCCGTTCGCGTGAGCCGATACTTGCTCCAAGGCAATTGAGCAGTGTGGTCTTGCCGGCCTGCGTTGCGCCGGAAACGAGTATATTCAGTCCACTGGCCACAGCGGCGTTGAGGAACTTCGCGGCCTGTGGCGTCAGTGACCCCAGTTCGACCAGATGCTCAAGGCGCGTCGCACGAGAGATGAACTTCCGGATGTTGACTGCCCAGTGGCGTCGGGTGACGTCCGGTATCACGACGTGCAGCCTGGATCCGTCCGGCAGGGAGGCGTCGACGAATGGCGAAGAGAGGTCCAGCCTGCGACCGGACGATTTGAGCATCTTCTCGACGAGGTCGCGGACCTGCTGCTCGGTGAGAGTCAGCGAGGTGAGTTCAGATTCTCCTGCGCGCGCGACGTAAATTTCCGAGGGAGAGTTGATCCAGATTTCTTCGATGGCTGGATCGTCGAGCAGCGGCTGTAACGCGCCGTAGCCTGCCACAGCGTCGAAAACATGGCGCCTGGCCTGCTCCAGATGCCCAAGCGGAGGCAGCGGACCGACGAGCGACCGTTCGTCGTAGTCATTGACTGCCGCTTCGACAAGCCGCCGCACCTCCGGACCCTGCAAAGACGGATCAAGACCACGACGACGGATGAGTTCTCTTACCTCATCCTCAACAATGCGCACTGCATCCATAGTTTTCCCCAAGGATTCGGCATGCAGGAGGGAGACGCACGCCGGAGACTGTCAGACTGGTAATGCACGATCAAAGGTTTGTTTCCCTGCCTCAAAGCGTAGGCCACGGCGAAACAACTTACCTAGCCCGATGAAGCGACCTGTGGACAACCATGCTTCAAGTCGTCACATCTGTCCCTCTGGTCACATAAGTAACACGCAGGTACCCTTTCCTGGGAAACGCCCGGCCCCTGCCGGGGCTTGCACTATCTGGAGATTTCCCTTGATAGCTTCCCGCGCCTCGAAAACATTCGCACTCTCCTCGCTGGTCACTCTTGGCCTCCTCGCCGGGATGACGCCAGCGGTCGGAACCGAAACGCCGACGACGACGGCCACGGCTCCGGCGGAAGTCGCCACCGCTTCCCCGCCGGCGGCTCCGGCGGCTCCTGCGAGCGAACCCGCGGATCCCGTAGAGGAACCGGCACCATCGCCGGCGGCCTCGCCTTCGCAATCATCAGTGGCACCAGAGGCGCCCGCTGCTCTTGATTACCGAAACAACTCCGACCTGCTCGCGGACCTCATAGGAGAACATGGGGCAAGCATGGGACAGGGCATCGAGCGTCTGGAAGTGACGGGAGATGCGCAAAAGCCGGCACCCGGGGAGGATGCTTCCCCGCTCAGCAACGGTGCTGACTCAACCGATTCAGTCGAAGGCGCAGCAATGGCGCCCCTTGCAACCAACTACTGGCAACCGTCGTCGGGCGTCCTTGGTGTCGACGTCAGCAGCCACCAAGGCTACGTGGACTGGGACGGCGCATGGAACTACGGCTCGCGTTGGGCCTACGTGAAGGCGACGGAAGCGCTTGTCTACAAGAACCCTGAGTTCGGTCACCAGTACAACGGTTCCGGCGACCGAGGAATGCTCCGCGGTGCCTACCACTTCGCTATTCCGAACGTCTCGAGCGGTGCTGCCCAGGCGAACTACTTCGTCGCAAACGGCGGCGGCTGGAGCGCGGACGGGAAAACCCTGCCGCCGCTCCTGGACGTGGAATACAACCCCTACGACGAGCTTGGCAACGACTGCTACAACATGAGCGCATCGCAGATGGTCACTTGGATCCGGGACTTCTCGAATCGGATGGTGACCCTCACCGGCCGCAAGCCGATGATTTATACAACTACCGACTGGTGGAACCGGTGCACAGGCAGCAGCACGGCCTTCTCGGATCATGCGCTGCACGTGGCCTCCTACAATAACTACGGCGCAGGGACTTTGCCCGCCAGCTGGGATTTCTATAGCGTCTGGCAGTACACCGACTCTGGTCCGGTTGTCGGCGACTGGAATCAGTGGAACGGGTCCCTCACCAGCCTCCAGGCTTTCGCACGGGGCGGCAGTGCTCCCACGGCCGTCTCACCCAAGCCGTCGGTGCGGTCGCTCGCGGATATGGTGGCGGTCGACTCGTCCGGCACGCTATGGAACTACCCGGCCAACGGTAAGGGTGGTTTTGGCGCAAGATCCCAGATCGGCTCCGGGTGGGCCAGCGCCAAGTCCATCAACCCGGCGGACTGGAACGCGGACGGCACCATCGACCTTCTTGCCCAGTGGAACAACGGAACATTGAGTTACTACCCAGGCAAGCCGTCCGGCGGCTTTGACTCGCCCGTCCAGATCGGTTCTTCGGGCTGGCAGGACATCAGCATCGCCGTCGGGCCCTGGGTCAAAGGCCAAGGCATCACAATAGTCGGCGCGCGGGCTGACGGCACGCTTCACTACTGGCCACATACCTCCACCCACCGGCTCGGCAACGCCGTGAGAATCGGATCCGGTTTCACCGACATGCCCATCGTCATGGCCGATCAGAACCTCGACGGACGCATGGACCTGCTCTCACGCGACTCCAACGACAACCTGCTGCGCTACACCGGAAGCGGAACCGGAACCATCGTCTCCGGCTCACGGACCGTGGTCGGTAACGGGTGGGGCGTGATCGATGCCATCAATGTTGTCGACGGCTTCAACGGCACCAGCAGCCGCGGGATGATCGGACGCACCACCACGGGTACCCTCTGGTATTACCCGTTCACAGCCAATGGGTTCGCCAGCGCATCCACGGTTGGTTCCGGATGGAGCTCCTACACCATTGCTGGTACTGACTTCACGTCGACTGCCCCCGCTCCGGAGCCGACGCCGGCGCCCGAGCCAGAACCTTCGCCCGCACCAGCCCCAGCCCAGCCGTCGGTGCGTGCGCTCGCGGATATGGTGGCTATCGATTCAAGCGGCAAGCTCTGGAACTACCCAGTCAACGGGAAAGGCGGGTTCGATGCGCGGTTCCAGATCGGTTCCGGGTGGAGTGCAGCCGCGTCCATCAATCCCGTGGACTGGAACGCCGACGGCACCATCGACCTTCTCGCGCAGTGGGACAACGGAGTCCTGAACTACTATGCGGGCAAACCTACGGGTGGCTTCAACTCCCCTGTTCAGATAGGAACCGGATGGCAAGGCATCAGCATCGCCGTCGGTCCCTGGGTTAAAGGACAAGGCGCGGCTGTGGTTGGGGCGCGCTCCGACGGCGCTCTCTACTACTGGCCTCATACCTCAACACACCGGCTTGGCAAAGCAGTGAAAATCGGATCCGGCTTCACGAATATGCCCATCGTCATGGCGGATCAAAACCTCGACGGCCGCATGGACCTGCTCTCACGCGACTCCAGCAACAACTTACTGCGCTACACCGGAAGCGGAACCGGAACCATCGTCTCGGGCTCGCGCACCACCGTCGGGCGCAACTGGGGCGGCATTGATGCAGTGAACGCAGTCGACGGCTTCAACGGCCCAACCAGTCGCGGCATGATTGGACGCAACACGGCTGGCTACCTCACGTATTACCCGTTCACCACGGCGGGCTTCGGCAAAGCCCGAACCGTCGGTTCCGGCTGGAGTTCCTACACACTCGCCGGAACGCCCTTCGACCGGTAGCCCTCCCTGAGCGGGTGTCCCTGAGCGGCTGAGAAACGATTACCGAGGATCAGTCTCTGCTGGAATCTGCTGGTGCCTCCCAGGGGCGCTCAGCTTCATCGATCGCGATACGCCGAGCAAGGCGGGTGAGACTCATTTCTGTGTGCCGGAAGCGCTGGTAGGTGGTCGCCATGAACACGAGGAAGGACACCACCAGGCCGTATAGCACCAGGTCGGTTCCACGTCCGATACCAAACCATGATGCGACGGTGGTCATCATGGACGGGAAGAAAATTGATAGAGCTGCCGCAAAGCCGAAGGCAATGAGGAGCATTCGCCTGATGGCAAGGTGCCGGGCGTTGCTGCCCCCTCGCATGAGCACCAGCGCTGACGCCACTACGGCCAGGACGAGCGCAAGCTGAACGAATATAACCATTTCTACCTCAAGAATAGTTCGGCAAGGATGTTGACCGAGTTGAGCAGGGACTGACCCTTCGATTTCGAGTAATCCGTGTAAACGATTTCGACCGGGTGTTCCACCCATCGAGGTTGAAGTTCAGCAATGCGATGCACAATCTCTGAAGCGTGAGCCATTCGATTCTGTGTGAGTTGTACGTCCCGAACGAAATCCCGTCCAAGAACTCTCAGTCCGTTGTGCGCGTCCGTCAATTCGAGTCCCGTTGCTAACCGGGACTGAATGGCCGCCGTCTTGAGGACGAGGCGCTTGAGACGAGTCAGCTTCGTGCGCTCGTCCAGGAACCGCGAGCCCAGCACTATGTCCGCCTCGCCACTGCGGATACGAGCGAGCATCTCGAGGGCGTCGCTCTTCCGATGCTGACCGTCAGCGTCGAAGGTCACTACCGCGTCCATCTCCGTGTCCTGCAGTGCGTACTCGAACCCTGTCTGCAGTGCAGCGCCCTGACCAAGATTGATCGGATGCTGAACGACGACGGCGCCCGCAGCTGCCGCGATTTCCTGAGATCCGTCGGTGCTCCCATCATCAATGCAAACAACGCGCTGAAAGTCGCGCCGAAGATCACTGACGACATCACCCACAACGGTGGCTTCGTTGTACATGGGAATGACGAACCAGGCATGACTCACGTGCTTCAGTATCCCATAGCGCGTATCGCCTCGGCAGCGACACCTCAGCTTGCCTTTCACTCCAGCCTTTGCCCACGATCCACTCAAGACCGAGGAGCACTGCGATATAAGGTGTTCGAATGCAGCCAGAACTCCTCTACCTCGTTTCACCAGCAGGGAACCCCAACTTCGGCGATGAATTCATCGCTGCATCGTGGTTGAAGTATCTGTCTGCAACCCGTCCGGAAGCGGACGTATGGTTGGACTGCCCCCAGCCAGGGCTCGCGCAGGTGTTGTTCGACGGTATGCACCCTCGGCTTCGGATAACGAACACCCTGTGGCGCCTTACTCACGACAACGCAAATCTTCCGCCCGATGAATCACGCGCGACGGTGCGAGCACGCGTAATTGGACTTGGCTCACCTGCTTATGATCTTGGACTCCTGAAACTCCGGGAGGCGACGTCACTTCACCTGCTCGGCGGTGGTTACATTAACGGAAACTGGGAGCATCACGCCGCTCTCATTCATTCCATGCGTGCCGTGCAAGAGATAACGAGTGCTCCCCTGTTTGCAACCGGTCAAGGACTAATGCCTGCGATAGCATCCGAACGCGGAGCACAGACGCTCTTTGAAGGCTTCGCGCACGTATCTGCCCGTGACGATGCGAGTGCACGCGCCTATGGGATAGACCTCGGTCTTGATGATGCGTTTCTGGGTGCGGCTGAGACTCGAAGTGGAGCGCTGCCTGGGCTTTATGTCTGCATACAGAACGATACGGTGGACGCCGGCGCTTTCGATCAGGCCGTGCAGTTTGCGAGAACGCGGGCGATAGAGGCGCGGCAGGAAGGCACCGCGGTATTTTACGTCGAGGCCATTCCCGGCGGAGACCGAGTAGGGTTCGAAAAGTTGTCGGACATCATCCCGGAAGATCACTTCATTCCTTTCTCAAGGATCTGGTCCGAGGGGCTTCCCGTGGCCAGCGACCAAGTTTGGTTGACGAGCCGGTTCCACTTCCATTTGTTGGCTTCAGCCGCAGGAGCAAGGGGGGTCGCGTTCGCAATGAAGGAAGGCTACTACGACGTCAAACACCAATCCTTGGTCTCCCTCGGTAGCGGGTGGACTGTCGCAGGGCCTGGGCAAGAGCCGGCGTTCCCCGCTCCATCTGGTGCACTTGTCGACAAGCTCCCAGCGCTGGCCGCAAGCAAAAGAACAGAAGCGGCGAAGATGTATCTAGCGGGCGTGGATGCCACAGCGACATCCAGCTCTTTCAGAGGCGACACGTCCTCCAAAGCTACTTTCGCGACCCGCCTTCGAAGCCGTCTTGCTCGCTAGCCATAGTTCAACGCTCCCCGTGGCCGAATTATTGTCCTTCGCACCGTCCGTTACTTTTTTAGCGACAACTTTGTTCCTACCGGGGACCGTTTTGCTTTTACTCGCGCGGCTCGACGCTTTCACCGCGACCGTGCTGGGCCCCGCCGTCACACTTTTCCTCCTGGCTGTGAGCTCAGTGCTTGTCGACGCTGCGCAACTCCCTTGGAACGCCTACACAGCCGCCGGGAGCGTCCTCTTGTTCTGGATTGTTGCGCTGGTGATTTGCAGAATATGGATTCTCCCGCAATATGTTGGCGTCCTGACGAGCGCGAGCAGGACGGTCCGCGCCGCGGTCGCAGGTGGAGTACTGACAGCGACTGCTCTGACCTCTCTAGCCCTTGCACGCGGTATCGGGACCGCGGACAGGGTCTCCCAGGGCTGGGATCCGATCTTCCACTCGAATGTGCTTCAGTGGATAAGGGATTCAGGAAGCGCGACGCCGTGGACCATAGCTCCGATCTACGCCGAAGAGCGTACGTCGTACTATCCGGCTGGGTGGCATAGCTTTGTCAGTCTGTATCCCGGCAGCCTTACAGAAGCAGCAAACAGTTCTACGATAGTCATCGGAGCAGTTGTATGGCCGCTGGGCCTTGCATTGCTCGCTTCGGTGGTACTTCCCCGAGTTCCTGCTACCTGGGCAATAGCGCCCGTGATCGGAGCCTCTTTCGTCAGCTTCCCGTTTGCCCAGTTGCTGCGCAGCGGCCAATGGCCGAACGGGCTCGCCTCCGCCTTGGTCCCGGGCGTGTTGGCCGTCGTGATTCAACTGCTGTACCGGATTTGCTCTCCGGACCGCAATAAGAGATGGTCCGGTGACACGGCCTGGTTGGCTACTGTTGCGGTTTTGGCGCTCCTTGGCGCCGTCGCCGCTCACCCCAGCAGCGTTTTCGCCCTGCTCGTCGCGGCACTCCCTTTTGCCGGATCCGCCCTTCTGCCTTCCCTTATCCAAGGGTTCCGTAGTCGGCCATCTCGAACGTTGGTTCTTGTC
Organism: Arthrobacter vasquezii; assembly: GCF_029455255.1. Lineage (NCBI taxonomy): Bacteria > Bacillati > Actinomycetota > Actinomycetes > Micrococcales > Micrococcaceae > Arthrobacter > Arthrobacter vasquezii. Next base: position 76,243 of record NZ_JAROKN010000009.1, read on the forward strand.
GGCGTCGCTCTCCTCGCGGCCGGAGGGATGGCGGCAACTTTGGCCTCTTCTCCGCTCTTGCACAGCGTTGTGTCATATCCACGGGCGGTGCGGGCAGTATTCCCCGACTCAATATGGTTTGCGTTGTTCGACCTACCACGTTTCCCGGTGTTGAGCGGGCCTACAATAGAAGAACTGAACCTGATTGTCGGCTTATTGATGGTGTCGGGCGCGATCCTTTCCCTGTTGAGAAAAGAAACCCGGCCGCTTGCAATGTCATTGGCATCATTCGTACTACTCCATATCCTCGCGGCGGGACCCGAGAACCCGCTCCGCTGGCTCACGGGCGTTTGGTACAAAGACACGCAGAGAATCGCGCCTTTCATCGCCATGTTGGGAAGCATCTGCGCAGCATTCGGGTTAGTTGCCGGAGTGTCGGCTCTTGTAAGAGGCGCGGACCGCTTCGTCCGTAACGTATCGAAACGGCCGATGCGCGACCGGACTGACTTCGTAACCGGCCTCGTTCTAATAGGCATTCTGATATCGATCTATGTCACTTCCTCAAATTTCCGGTCAGCCGATCGAATCGCCGTTTCGGCGCGAAACTACATCACGAATCCACAAACCAGCCTGGGCGTCCTTTCGCCCGGGGAACAGGAATTCATCGAGATGGCTGGTTCTAAGCTTCCCAAGGATGCCAAGATAATTGGGGACCCCTTCAACGGCGCGGCGGCGTTCTATACTTTGACTGGCCATGAGGTCGTTTACACACAGCTCGGGTCGGCGTCTGGCGGCATCGAAGAAAAGAAGCTTTTGCAGGCTAGGTTCAATGAGATCCACACAAATGATGCTGTGTGCGACGCTCTTCAACATGTTGGAGCGACACACTTCTATGAAGACGCACCCGGCATGTCTCACGGCAGTTCGAGCCTCAGTGCTTGGCCGGGATTCTACGATGTACCCACGGACTCAGGCTTCAGACGGGTAGAGGCTGAGGGACCGTGGACGCTCTACGAAATCGTTGCTTGCAGACAGTGAACAGGATGGATTAAGAGTCGTGATAACGTCGCAGGTTGACCGAATGGATCTGAAATCGTATGGGGTTGGGTGAGCTGGCCCTAGATCGTTGATGTGGCAGGAGTATCAATGCCCTGGTGGGACGCCCTACCGTCAGTTTTCGTAGCCGCTGCATTAGTACTTTTGCCGGGCGGCATCTTCGCCGCCTGTCTCGGCTTCAAGATTGACATAGCAACCGGGCTCGCCCCCGCCTTCTCCGTAGCCATGTCCGGCGTTGCAGCAGTGATCCTCTCGATCATGGGTGTCGGGTGGTCTCCAACCACGTTCGGCTTAACCGCTATCGTGATGATTATCCTGGCTCTCCTCCTCAGGGTTGTCCTTCGACAACCGACACAGTTGCGACATCAGGTGCAGATCAGCCGCCGGAGCTTACTCGGGGGCACTCTTGGTCTGGTTCTGGGATCTGTCGCGTCGGCCTACAACCTTGTTCGCATCTTCGATAACCCTGACAATATCGCCCAGCGATACGATAATGTCTTTCATCTCAATGCAGTCCGATACGTCCTGGAACAGGGTGATGCTTCGACCCTCACGTTGGGACGTATGCTTCAGCCCGATGCGGCGGTCGCGTTATACCCGGCCGTTTGGCATGGCTTTGCGGCCCTAGTCGTTCAGGCGACCGGGCAGGACATTCCTGTGTCGGTGAATTCGCTGAATATCGTCCTTGCATCCCTCGTTTGGCCACTAAGCCTCCTCCTGCTCGCACGAACCATCTTTGGTTCGCGATTCCTTGCGCTGGTCTTTACCGGACTGTTCTCCGCAGGGCTCCCGTCCTTCCCTTTAGGTTTGATCGACTTCGGTCCGCTGTATCCGAACATTGTTTCTTACGCCATACTTCCTGCGGCGTTGGCCCTCGTGCTTGCGGCGGTGAAGGCAGGCTCAGCTCCCCGCTTTCACCCGGCGGTTCTTGCCCTCGCACTCCTCGCGACAGCCGCAGGCCTGCTGCTGGCCCAGCCCAATGGCTTCGTCGCGCTTATGGCGCTGTCCCTACCAGCCGTGATCTGGCGTTGGTGGTGCTGGCTCAAGCGAATTGGGAAGGAACGCGGGCCCAAAAGTACATGGCTTCCATTGCTAGCAGCTGCGGCCTTCGCGGTCGTCTTCGGATGGATATGGGAATCCGTCCTCATTAGCTACGACACCTGGCTGCCGTTTACCCGCTATGCGAGTGCCATCGGGCAAGCTTTGACGAGCGCGCCCCATGAGCGAGAAATACCTGTAGCCATCGCGTTTTGCACGGCTATCGGTCTCGCAATCCTAGTGAGACGAGGCCGTTGGCCATGGCTCATCGGTATTTACGGCGTATCAGTGCTGCTCTATGTCGTTGCCGCTGCGCAACCGCGAGGTGCTGTACGAATCGTTTTCACGGGAGCGTGGTACCAGGATCCACAACGTCTAGCCGCGCTGCTTCCTCTTCCCACAATTATCATCGCTGCATACGGGGCGGCTTGCCTGACGAGGATGATTGCAGAGCGGACAGCGTCTCTCGGTCGCCTCGCGCCTGTGAAGGAGAATTGGATTTCCGCCCTGGCCTGGGGACTTGCCGCTGCTGTGGCTGTCGTCATAGCGGTTCTAAGCCAGCGGGGTCCGATCGACCAAATGGTGTTGGAAAGCCGGTTCAACCACACGTACGAAGGCAACCCGACAATCCTGTCACCAGATGAGCTGCAGCTCCTGGAGCGTTTGGATCGTCATGTGCCAGAGCAGGCGGAAATAGCTGTCAATCCATGGAACGGCGGATCGCTCGCCTTTGCCTTCAGCGGACGTGAGGTTACTCAGTACCACATGTCCTCTGAAGAGCTAGGACCTGAATTGGAAGTTCTCGCAAACAACCTCAGCACCGCTAGCACGGACTCAAAAGCTTGCGAGATCGCCCGCGACGATAATGTGCAGTATGTCTTGGACTTCGGAGAACGTTACCTACTCGATCGCGAGGCGGCACACAAGTATCCCGCCTTTGACGGCGTGGATAAACAAAAGGCGACGAATTATCAACTGGTGGACCAAGAAGGCAGTGCCAAGTTGTACGCAATCACGAACTGCTTTTGATCGCGCTCTTGAGTAGAACGGCCGGGATAATGATCGGTGAGGTGAAGCCGGTCACATTCCCCGGATATGGGCGATGGCTTCTGCAACCGGAGCATCGTGCACTACGCGCCCCTTTTCAAGTACTACCCCACGTCGACAGACTTGAGCAATCAAGTCCAAGTCATGACTCACCACGACGAGCGTCTTGCCTGCTTCAGCCAACTCCTTGATTTTAAGTATGCATTTGCGTTGGAAAGGCTCATCGCCAACAGCCAAGATCTCATCTATGAGGAAAACATTTGGGTCAGTATGAACCGCCACCGAAAAGGCCAACCGAAGATACATCCCTGAGGAGTAGAACCGCACCTCGGTGTCAATAAATTCGCCAATTTCGGCGAAATCGACGATGGAATCGAACTGGCGATGAATATCCTTCTCGGACATTCCAAGGATGGCGCCATTGAGGAAAACGTTATCCCTTCCACTGAGGTCGGGGTGGAACCCCGCACCAACCTCGATCAGTCCCGCCACGCGTCCACGAGTCCTGACAGTCCCTACGTCGGGCAGCATTACGCCAGATATGTGCTTGAGGAGTGTGGACTTTCCCGATCCGTTAAAGCCCAGCAGCGCTACGGTCTCGCCCTCCTCCACCATGAGCGAAACGTTATCCAAGGCCGGGAATGTGCGGGAAAGGTCGCCCTTACGGCCTTTCAGCAGCCACAACGCTGTCTCTTTGAGAGAACGTGTATGTCTGAGCGCGAACCGCTTCCGAATGCCGGTGATCTCGATTGCCAAACCCATTTTTACAACTCCTGCGCGAAGCGGCCCTCAAGGCGTCGGAAAAGATACTGGCCGAAGACGACCGTCACTAGCGCGGAAACGAATGCAATCGGAAGCCACACTGCAAAGAAGTTGGGTGGAAGGTCGAACTGCTGATCCGACGTCGGGAGCCAAAAAGCATAATGAAAAGTTTCGACGCTCACCGTCAGCGGATTAAGCATGTAGACCGATAATGCGGTATCGCCCAATTGCCTCTGCACCATTTCCCACGAGTACAGAACGGGAGATGCCCAAGTTGCCACCATCAAAAGCATGTCAACAAGATTCTCAGCGTCGCGATAGTAGACATTGATTGCTCCGAAGATCAGACCAAGCCCGGTCGCTAACAAAGCGGCGATAATGAACCCCACCACCGCCGACCCCAACTGGATAAGCGAGGGGGACCATCCAGTGAACATGCAAGCTACGACGAGGATAACGATCTGCGGAAGGAAATGAACAGCTGAGACCCATATCGCCGACACTGGGAAGAGTTCCCGGGGCAGATATATTTTCTTGATCAACCCACTGTTCCCGACGATAGAACGAGAGGCGTTTCCCAGCGCTTCAGAAAAGAAATTAATCAGAACTATCCCGGAGAAAAGATAGATTGCGTAGTTCGGAAGTCCGTCGGGGTTCCTCGCGCTCTGTTCAAGACCAAGGAAAATACCGAGCGCTACATAGAAAACTACGAACTGCACGCCCGGTTTTACATAGGACCAGACGAGACCCAATATGGACCCACGGTAGCGGACCTTGATTTCCTTGTCGACCAAGAGTTTGAGGAGAAAACGATGTCGGGCAACGTCGCGCAAGCCTGCACCGCGCCCAGGTATTCTCAGCTCTGCTGAGCCGGACGTTCCGGGTCCCTGAGGTACTGCTGTCATTCCGCCTTATTTCCATTTGTACCCGCGGCGGCGAAAGTGTCGGCCCAGGCAGCAGGAGAAGTGAACTGCGGCATAGCCGACTTGTAGAGCTCAGCTAGGTCATCCCACTGTACGAGCAGACGCCGATGGAGTATCGCGCTTCTGAGCGCAAGTTCGCGCGCCTTCTCTGCATCGCGCTTGTGCCACGAAACACCGGCTCCGTCCGAGGATGTGACCAGGGCAGAGTCGAGATGTGAGAGCCGCCACCAGCGGGCATCCATGGCTGCAACGTGCTCTTCGGGATGCTGTTTCGCTTTATCGGGGACGGGTTTGATTTGATGCAGTACTCCAGACGCAACCTTGACGAGTGCTGCCGGAATACTATGCGCCTGCGTCGGCCCTTTACCCTTGCGTGGCGGTTTGCTTCGCTTTACGAGGGGAAAGGACTTCGGATCAGCGGCGATACGTGCGTCATCGAACTGCTCCCTCACTGCCCTTACCTCAGGGAGCTTTGAGCCAAGCGTCTCGTGAAGGTGATCCGGACCGGATAGTAAGTCCTCAAGCGCTCGAAGACGCAACTCAACCGATGAATATTGCATGGAGAGTAAGTGGCGGACATCGACAGCGAAGCTTTCTTGGGGCATACGCCCACCGCGCTTGTACGGCGAATAGAGAAGAGTGGCGAGCCAACGGTTGCGCTGGTGATAGTAGGCCTGCCAGTCGATAGTGTCGTCTTTCTCAGTCCAAGGCATGTGCCAGACGGCCGCTCCGGGAAGCGTTGCCGTTCGGTACCCGTTTGCCTGTGCCCGTATGCCGTACTCCACGTCGTCCCACTTGATGAAGACAGGGAGGGCCAAACCAATATCGTTGATTATCTCCGTTGGGATGAGGCACATCCACCATCCGTTGTAGTCCACATCAATTCGCCGGTGCATCCAGGGAGTGTCCCGTAGGTTGCTTGCGGCAAAGTCATGAGCTTCCTCTGTGTTGGGAGATAACCCATAGCGGAATCGGTACCTGTCCACGGACTCGCCGAAATGATGCATCACGGAACGCTCGAACAAGTTGAACATGTGCCCGCCCACAATGGTCGGTTCAGTTGTGAAGTCGGCGAATTGAGCCGCCCTTAGCATCCCCTCGGTTTCCATCTCCACGTCGTCGTCGAGCAGCATCACATAGCTGCTCTCGGAGTCCCTGATGGTCTCCATCATGCCTCTGGCGAATCCGCCCGAGCCGCCGAGGTTCGTTTGATTAACAGTTGCCAGGCGACCGTTCAACTTGGACTCGACGTCAGAGAACCCTTCCTCCTCCGCCACCTTCCGAGTGCCCTGATCTGTGACGACTACGCGGTGAAGCACCTCCATCAGGTCCGTGGAGGAAGCGATAGTAGCGAGATTCCGTACACAGTAGTCTGGACGGTTGAACGTGGTTATCGCGATCGTTAGTTTTCCCGCGGAAAAGGCTTCTGGTTCCGGTACGCTCCAGTGGGCGTCCTGCAGAGTCACTTCCTCCCGGTGCGCTGCCAGGTCGAACCAGTACCACCCTCCATCACCGAAATTGTTCAGTGGCAGCTCGACGGTCAGAGTGTGACCCTCCGTTGCGCCTACCCGCTGGCTGCTGACCCGATTGATAATTCCGCGGGCTGTCGAGCGGTAGATGGTGACAGTCGCGTCGCCGTCGAGTTGAACGCTCAACCGCACCGAACGGATATCTGTATGGGCGCGCCAGTAGCTCCCGGGGAAAGCGTTGAAGTAAGTGCCCAGCGAGACGCGTCCGTGTGCCGGGAGTTTTAACCGACGGCGATCAAGCACGTAATCTGGATGCGTTTCAGTGGCAGGCAGTGTGACCGATTGTGATTTGTTATTCGAGCCAATGCCGTTCCTGTCCGGTTGCACATGCCGGGCGGTGCTGAAGTCAGCGTAAAGCGGCATCGTATCTACGTCGCCCGCCTCAGGAAACACAACCCTGTGGACCGTCCGCCAGTTCGGTTCCCAGCTCGAACTGCTATTACGTTCGTTCACGACGGCAGGTGTACTCATGCGTCGATTCCCCCGCTCTCAAATTTGGCGCCGCCATCGAAATGAGGCTTGATCTTGTTATCGAACATGGACAGCGCGGAACCTATCGCCATATGCATATCGAGATACTTGTACGTTCCCAACCGGCCTCCAAACAAGACGTTGTCCTCGCCCTGAGCGAGCTTGCGGTACGCCGCTAGCTTTGCTCGATCGCTCTCGGTGTTCACGGGGTAATAGGGTTCATCGCCCTTCTCAGCGAACCGGGAGAACTCACGCATGATTACCGTGGCGTCCTTCGTGTAGTCGCGCTCAGGATGAAAATGCCTAAATTCGTGAATACGGGTGTAGGGAACATCTTCGTCGGGGTAATTCATGACTGGGCACCCTTGGAAGTCCTCGACCGGAAGCACCTCTTCTTCTAAGTCGATAGTCCGCCAAGACAAGTCGCCCTCAACATAATCGAAGTACCGGTCGACCGCGCCTGTGTAAACCACTGGGACCTGACCGCGGGTGGCGTTACGAGAATATGCGTGACCATCATCGAAGAAATCAGTGTCCAACTCCACTGTGATGTTGGGATGCGCCGCCATGCGCTCGATCCAGGCGGTGTACCCGTTCACCGGGAGACCCTCGTACTTGTCGTTGAAGTACCGGTTGTCGTAGGTGTATCGGACAGGCAGTCGCGAGATGATTTCGGCGGGCAGATCCTTCGGATCCGTCTGCCATTGCTTGCCGGTGTAGTACTTGATGAAGGCCTCGTAAAGCGGCCTGCCAATGAGCTGGATGCCTTTGTCGTTCAGATTCTCCGGGTCGGTACCAGCGAGCTCGCCTGCCTGTTCCTGGATCAAGGCGCGAGCTTCCGTTGGTCCCATGGACGATCGGAAGAACTGATTGATAGTGCCGAGGTTGATCGGCATCGGATACACCTCGCCCTTGTGGCTGGTATACACCTTGTGCTGGTAGCTGGTGAAGTCAGTGAAGCGGTTGACGTACTCCCACACCCGCTCGTTCGAAGTGTGAAACAGGTGAGCGCCGTATCGATGCACCTCGATGCCGGTCTGCTTCTCATTCTCGCTGTAGGCATTTCCGCCTATATGGTGGCGACGGTCGAGGACAGCCACCCTGAGTCCAAGCTCCTGCGCGGCGCGTTCAGCGATGGTCAGGCCAAAAAAACCCGACCCCACTACGACGAGATCAACACTCACAATTTTCCCTCCACTGGTTGCCGCTCGGTGGCCGCACGGCTTCGCTGGAATCAGCAAGAAATGGGGCACAGCACGATGGCTCCCGAAAACATTCCTTCGCAAGGCTACCGGATTTCAGTAACCACCCACGAGAAGGATGGTCAGGTCGCCGGGCCGCTAGCCTTATGACAAGCATGAATAAGCGCCGCGGGCCCATAAACTAGTTGCGCATTGGAGCGTGTTCGCAGCTTCCATACGGCTCGGATAGCTATCTCATCACCCGCTACGACTATGTCCGAGCTCTCTATCGAAGCTTGGACCTCTCCGTTCCTAAGCACTGCTCTTGCGAAGCGACGTGCGAGAAGTCCTCGTTCGATCAGTCGCCCCATGATGCCGACGAGGCCAGGCGCACTAATAATGGGCTTCAGGACTGCCTGAGCGGAGGGCGACAGCGAAACGACCGGCAAAGCCACAGAAGAATCTACCGTGGCTTGCGGATAGGCCGACCACACATCTGGTGACGAATGAGTAACGCCGGCCAGACGCTGGCCTAGATGCTCGATGATCCCGGGAGCCGTCTGGCGATCGGCTGAAATAACACCGACCCTCAAGCGTCGATTGCGATTCCCCGCGAGAGGCTCTTCGATCTTGGATTGTTCACCGGCGTCGACGCTCGGTACGTTGCCGGGCATAGCCACCAGCTGTGATTTCAAACCGGCGCCACTATTGACGGTTTCCGCCAGCTCGGCTATGACGGGCTCAAGCATGCGCGATCGCAAGAACTGTTGCCCGTATTCCCATGCTGCGGATGCGCGCTCGTGGTCCGGACACTTCAAATATTCGGCTGCCGCCCCAAGCGCTCGCGCAATGCCATCCTCCGTGAGCGACTGCGCAGGAAACCAGAGAGGGTAATCCTTCAATAGATCAGTAGCCGCGTTGCTGAGTTCGTGCACAGAGACAATCGGCAAACCAGTTGCGAGGTACTCAGCCGTTTTCCCGCCGGTCACATACCGTCCTCCTGCAAGGAGGAGAATTAAAGCGTCGAGACTCTGGTAGAAATTTGCGACTTGCCGCTTAGATATGGGGCCGTCGTACTGTAATCCGTGGGGCCTCATGTCCTTGAACGATTCTAGGACATGAGTACTTACACGCCCTGACGAACTCAACTTACCTCGAATGACCGCTCTTGCAGCTGGCTCGCTGACGTCCTCGAAGACTCCAAAAGCTCTTCGCCACCCGGCGAATAAAATTTCGATGGGGCTGTTGACGTGTGGGATAGTACCGAGATATCCAAATGTCGGCTTTTCGACTGGTTCAACTCTTGGCTTGCTATGTCCCGGCTGCATATCGAAACCGTTTGGGACTACCCGCATCATGTTTCGAGCTGACGGGTATCTCCGTGCGTACTCCTCGAGGATTCTATTGTTCACAAACCATATCTGCTCGGCGCCTAACAGTAGAGAAGATTCTAACCGACCATTGCGTGACTTGGGCGTGAAGGATTCTTTCCCGCTGATCGTGTTGAAGGCCCAAGCGTCTCGATAGTCCAAGACGTAGGGTACGCCCTCCAATGACCGTGCAACCTCGAACCCAACATACGGGGCTGCAGATGCCATTGTTAGATCGACGGTATGGCTCGTATGGATCTCTTTAGCCGCCATGATTGCTTCGGGAAGCCAGAGTCCGTGAAACCGCTCAGGAAAGTGACGTCGGCTGCGGAGTTCGAGCAGCCTGCTCCATACGAATGGTGCATCAACGCGAAGCCTTGAGAAACGGCGGAGATTTCCTCGTCCAGGCTCCTCCGATCCACCATCGCTGATCCTCACAATCCTTATCCGCTCATGAACGGACCGCAGAAGCTCGTCATCCCGTCCGGAGACCTCGGACCAAATATCGCCGTGAATGGTGAGCACGGTAACGTCCCAACCCGCAGCTGCAAACTGATTAGGCACCGCGACACATCGATATACCGATGACGCCGTGCTGGGAGGAAAAGCGAAAGCAATGTACAGAAGATGGGGACGGCCAGTTGTTGCTATTTCTTTCATCCTTCTACTGCTTGCTCCGTCCTACCGCTGAGGACCTCTCGATAGACCTCCGAGAGGCGTTGCACCATCCTTGCCGGATCATGGTGCCGCGACACGTACTCCTTGCCTCCAAGTTTGGCCGACGCAGAGGGGGGGTCTCTCAGAAGTTCAAGGACTGCATAACCAGCGTCGGCTCGATCGACGATAAGGGCGCCTCGGTCCTTCTTGGAAAGATAACCGTCGAAGGGATCGGGAAAAACCAACGGGATACCCATAGCCATCGCCTGAAGTTCGCTGGTGGCAAGGATTCCGGCGGTCTGTCCAACAGCTACATGCGCTTTCGCCATCTCACAGAGGAAACCAGTAACGTCCATTCTCGGAACCAGTTGCACTCCGACATGTGATGCGTCTGCAGCCCGGTCTCCCCAATCGATGCCGACCACATCGGCGCGGTCCCCCACTGCAGCGACGACCTCTTTGGCAACCCTGATCTGCCCGTCACCTCCTTTTGTCCTGTCCCAGCGTGACGGGAAAAAGACCCGCGGTTTGGCTGCCGGTGTCCAACTGCTCAACAGATCGAAGTCCAATGCGATTGGCATATATTCCGCATCGACACGAGCTCGCTTAGCCTTTTCCTCTAGATCGGGCGTTGCATAAAAGACATGCTGAGCTGCATCGATATCTCGTTTAATTGCTTCATGGTACTCGTCCTGCCAGTATGTTTCTCGGATGTCGGTCCCGTGCAGCGTCAGCACGTAAGGTCGCTCTACACGCCCTCGCGCCCATTTAGCACGGCCTCCCATGTGCACATGCCAGAGGTTCGTTCGCGGATAATTGGCTACCAACTCGCCGAAGAACCGGTACCTTGCCCATCGGGTGCCACGTCGCATCCACGGCCCCTGAATCTGTCTCCACGAAAGATGCTGGCGTTTCGCTTCCTTCACCAGGACCGCTCCGACCCCGGCGCAATCGAACAAGTGCGTGATGCGATTCCGTGCAACCATGTTGGCCATCATCTCACGGAAGAAAGTGCCAATCGACGGGGCGACCGCAGCGTCGGACGCGTTAGTGAACGATGGCAGTAGTCACATCCTGGTAGAGCTCAAGTAGACGCGAAGCGTGGACAATTGGACTTCCGTGACATCGTGCGTATGCGAAGCGAATGAGCGCGTCGGAAAGGAACCAAAGAATCGACAAAATCCCCCGACAACGCGGGCAACGCCACCTTCGGCCTTAGTGGTAGCGCCCCTGTACGCTGCCACACCTCAAAGGCGTCATGCGAGCTAGAGGCGTCGAAGCCCAGGCTTCGACGCTGAGCCAAGTCGGAAGTTCGCTCAGATGCAACACTGGTGATTGGGTCCCCGGTTAGCAGTCCAGTGGCTATGCGATAGCTAGTTGATTTTTCTGCGTCCAGTTGTCCCAGTATTGTTTCGGCGTCATGCCGTCGAGGGATCCGTGGGGCCGTTCATGATTGTAGATGTCCTTCCACTCGTCGGCCAAGTACTTCGCTTCGGCCATGGTGTCGATGATTTCCCCGGTGAG